>SKND01000007.1 GCA_007120695.1 Bacteroidales bacterium
CCCGAAGCTCCATGCTGAAGAGTGGAGAGTTGCTGTAGTTGCGCATGTAGTTGGTATGGCCGCGCAAAACCCAGGTACCCGGTTCAAATTCCGGATCGAGTTGAAAATCTCCATGTCCCGTTCCTCCGGTTATCCAGATGTACCTTCTGACGGCCACCACGCCCGCGGTATCGGCAAGCTCCACATAGACGATCCGGCTCCAGGGAGAAGCCTGGTGAGAGGAGGCATCGGTAAGGTAGAGCTTGAACCATATGGTCTCGCCTGGAAGGTAATGGGACTTGTCAGTATGGATATAGAGCTTCTCTTGTGGGTAAAACTCACTCAGGCGAACCAGCCGGCGGCTTACTTCCAGGGAGAGGTCTGCCTGCCTGTCAATAGAATCAAACACAACCTGGTATTCAATTTCATCTTCAACATGTTGATCAATGAAGGGCGGACGTACCTTGCATGAAAACAGGAAAACCAGTAAGAAAAGGGTGGCAGGTATGGCCAGGCCTGAGGTGGTTATCCCTGCTGACAAGCTGAGAGCTGTGTTATTCAGCTTCATTACTTCTGTGTTTATACCCGCTGATGCCAAGCAGGATTAGCAGGCAATTTGATCCTGTTACCGGCGACTTACGTGAACTAAGTTACAAGTTATAAAATATATCATCAAAAGGATTGCCAAAACCGGAAAAATTGCAGGAAATTCGCAAGCACCATGCCGCAGTTGTCCGGCAACTAATTCTATAACAATAATCCTTTCAAGGCCGGCCGAAATTTCCATTTGTCTGTCTTATAATGGATTGCATTATGTTAATATAGCTTTGTTATATTAACGGGCGGGAAAAAAGTTTTACTCCTTTGCCAAATCCTGCATTGTCGAAAACTCTTTTTGTAAAGCGGAGTTAAGCAAAATGGGTGTGTAACGAATAATGCCATGATCAACAATACATAAATCTAAAATGTTGTCCGCTAAAATTTGTATTTTCACCCATGGTTATTCCTTATTTTGTTATTACTACAAAGATAGCCATCAGGGCTGGTCTCTGCTGGACAGTTCTGTTTATATTTTTTTTACCGGACAAAAGTGATTTATTATGAAAAGTTATTTAAACAAAACCACTACAGGCATATCATTTCTCATGGTGTTAGCATCAGCGTGCAGCCCTGAGAAAAAACAAAACAAACCTAACATTGTTATAATTTACGCCGATGACATGGGCTATGGTGATCTGAACATTCAGAACCCTGACTCAAAAATCCCTACTCCGTATCTTGACCAGCTTGCAACAGAGGGTATGCGCTTTACCGATGCTCATAGTTCATCGGGAGTATGTTCGCCCAGCCGCTTTGCCTTGCTTACGGGAACATATCACTGGCGAAGACAGCACGGAATTGTTAATTCTTTTGGAAAACCATTTTTCAACGATACCGATATTACACTGCCCGCTGTTTTGAGAGACAACGGCTATAAAACAGCATGTATAGGGAAGTGGCATCTGGGCTGGAACTGGGAATTCAAAAACGAACCCTCCGGTGAGACAATGCTTTTTGGACGATTACATAAGGTTTATTATCCCGAAGATATTGAATGGGGAAAACCCGTCACCGGCGGGCCTTTGGATAGAGGTTTCGATTACTACTTTGGAGATGGCACCATCAATTTTCCACCGTATGCCTGGGTTGAAAATGACAGGATTGTTGAAGCTCCCACTGAAACCATGTTACCTGATAATATTGGATTTGAAACAGCAGAAGAAGCATGGGAGTTTCGTCCCGGACCGCGGGTCAAAGGGTGGAATCCCTATAAAGTATTGCCGACACTTACAGAGAAGTCAGTTGAGTGGATTAACAATCAACATAAGGATCAACCCTTCTTTCTTTATTTATCTTTTCCCTCCCCCCATACCCCAATTATTCCAAATGAGGAGTTTATCGGGAAATCAGGTGCGGGAGGATACGGTGATTTTGTTTACCAGACGGACTGGGTGGCTGGTCAGATTCTTAATGCACTTAAGGAGAATGGGTTTGGAGACAATACGATCGTTATTTTCAGTTCAGACAATGGCCCTGAGCGCTTTGCCTATCAACGGGCAGTTACATATGGCCATTTCAGCATGGGTGATCTTCGGGGCCTGAAACAGGACATCTGGGAAGGAGGCCACCGCGTGCCAATGATCATCAGATGGCCAGGCCATGTTAAACCGGGAACAATTTCCGATAGACTTATTTCACAAATAGATTATATGTCAACACTTGCCGCTGCGGCCGGCATTACGCTTCCGGATGGGGCAGCCCCCGACAGTTATAACTTTATGCCCACATTACTGGGTGAAAACTATAATTTCCCGGAAAGAGAAGTATTAATACACAACACGCGTGCCAACAAATGGGCCGTTAGACAGGGAAACTGGCTCTACATGGATACCAATTCGGGTGGACACCAGGTAATGCCTGAATTCTTTAAAGAACTCAGAGGATATACCGATTTTGAAACGGAGGGGTTGCTTTTTAACCTGGAGGATGATCCCGAACAACACATTAACCTGTATGACCAATATCCTGAGAAAGTTCAGGAAATGGACCGGTTGATTAGTGTATATAAAGATCAGGGTTATCTCATAAAAGATTAATATTTATTCCGTATGAAAAATTTCTTTATTTTCAGTTTAGTCGCAATGATTATGGCCGTCTCCTGCCGGCATCAAAAAGAGCAAGAGCCACTGCAGCTGTGGTATAACCAGCCTGCATCTGCCTGGGAAGAGTCCCTTCCATTAGGAAATGGGTTGACAGGTGCTATGGTTTTCGGTGGTATATCCACCGAGCAATTTATGCTGAATGATAACACGCTCTGGTCTGGCGGGCCAAATCCGGGAAACAGGGAAAACGGCCCTGAAGTACTGTCAAAAGTTCGTCAGGCAGTTTTTGAAGGAAACTACGGTGATGCCGACAGGCTCTGGAGAGGCATGCACGGGCCTTACTCAGCCCGCTACCTGTCAATGGGTGATTTATTTCTGGATTTTCCGTTTTCTACTGAAGAAACTGAAGATTACCGGCGAAGTCTCGATTTACGAAAGGCACTTACCACAGTCTCCTTCGGGATTGATGGCGTTGATTATAAAAGAGAATCATTCGTCAGCCATCCCGACCAGATAATGGCGGTGAAACTTACCGCCTCCGAAAAGGGGAAAATCACTTTTGATGCCAGGTTAACATCAAAACTAAACTATGAGGTCAGGTTACTTTCCCCTGATTATCTGGTATTGGAAGGCAAAGCCCCCAGCTATGTTGCCCACAGAAATACTGAATCAGAGCAGGTTGTTTACGAACCTGACGGGGAGGGGATGACCTTTGAGATTCACCTTAAATTGATAGCCACAGGAGGAGATTTGAATCCACAAAACGGAACTATTGGAGTTAATGATGCCGATGAAGTTATGCTTCTGCTTTCCGCTGCCACGAGCTTTAACGGATTTGACAAGTCGCCGGCCTTCGAAGGAAAGGATCCTGAACCCATAGCCCGGGGCAAGCTATCTGCAGCTTCGGAATTTAATTACAATGAGTTATTTGAACGACACCTGGCCGACTACCGTGAACTTTTCGACAGGGTAGAATTATACCTTGGCCCTCAATTGATGGATCATCCCACCGACGACCGGCTGTTGAAAGTTAACGATGGGCATACGGATAAAGGGCTGACAGCACTCTATTTCCAATATGGACGTTACCTGATGATCTCGTCGGCCCGCAAGGGTACGCCCCCTTCAAACCTGCAGGGAATATGGAATCCATTTGTGCAGCCCCCCTGGGGAAGTAACTATACCATTAATATCAATACTCAGATGAATTACTGGCCGGCAGAAATCACCAATCTTGCAGAGTGTCATCATTCACTTTTTGATTTTATGGAAGGCCTGGCTGTTAATGGAGCCGTTACCGCAGAAACCAATTATGGAATCCCGTCAGGGTGGCTGGCAAGCCACAATACCGACATCTGGGCTAAAACTTCACCCACCGGGGGCGAGGACTGGGATCCCCGTGGTGCGCCCCGATGGTCATGCTGGCCGATGGGTGGAGCATGGTTCAGCGAGCATCTGTGGGAACATTTCCTTCATAATGGCGATACTACATTCCTCTCAGAAAAGGCCTGGCCGCTGATGCAGGGCTCTGCTGAATTTTTGCTCAACTGGATAGTTGAAGATGAAAATGGCTGTTTGGTCACCAATCCATCAACTTCACCTGAAAACAGCTTTAACCTCGATGGGAAGAGAATGGATATATCAATGGCCTCCACCATGGATATGTCGCTGATTCGTGAGTCTTTCTCCAGCATACTTCAAGCAGCAAAGATATTAGGCATCAGCAATCATTTCACCGAAAGGGTGGAAAAAGCGATTCCCCGACTATATCCATTTCATATAGGCCGTTTGGGCCAGGTGCAGGAATGGTATAAGGACTGGGATGATCCTGACGACACCCACAGGCACATTTCTCATCTGTACAGTCTGCATCCGGGCAACCAGATAACACCGCAACACACACCGGAACTTGCAAAAGCTGCCAGGCAAACCCTTATCCATCGAGGCGATTTCAGCACCGGCTGGTCTATGGCATGGAAACTAAACTGGTGGGCAAGACTGAAAGATGGTAATCAGGCATATAAAATGTTAAAGGACGGGTTCACTTACGTTGGTGAGAAAACAGAAGTAAGGGGAAGCGAAGGCACAAGCGCCAACCTGTTTACCAATGCCCATGGAGCAGTCCAAATCGATGGAAATTTTGGAGGTACCGCTGGTATTGCCGAACTACTTGTACAAAGCCATGAGGGTTATATTCACTTACTTCCGGCATTACCTGATGAATTATCCAGCGGAGAAGTAAAAGGATTGGTTGCGCGCGGAGGCTTCGTAATTGATATGAAATGGGATAACGGATTATTGGAAACCCTAGTTATTCACTCCAGGTTGGGTGGAAACTGCAGGATTAAAGTAAACGGGACCCTAACCAGCAGTGATGCCCGGTTGAAGCCTGCCAAAGGAGAGAATCCAAACCCCCTTCTGGCAAAACCGGATCCTGCCCCCTATGTTAATAACGCCCGGAATCAACTGGTCAAGTTAAATCCCGACCCCGGCAACATGTATGATTTTCAAACGGAGGCAGGTCATGGTTTTAAATATACTTTAATACATAAATCCATACACTAAAATCCCAGATGATTATGAAACTAAGTCGTTTTAAAAAAATCAGTGCATTAATTGCATTCTCTGTCCTTGTCATCGCATGCACAACCACCGATCAGAAGGAATTCGACACATCCCTATGGGAAAACAATATTTATAACCGGCTCGGCGTAGCCCCCGTTGATGGTGGCTTTGCCCAGGACGATTACTGGGTATGGGGGAGTTCGGTAATAAGAGGAGATGACGGGAAATACCACATGTTTGTTTCACGGTGGGCCAAATTTCTGCCTTTTCATCCGGGCTGGATGGTTGACAGTGAAATAGTGCATGCTGTTTCAGACACTCCCGAAGGGCCTTATGAATTCAGCGATGTGGCGCTGCCTCCCCGCGGGCCTGAATACTGGGATGGCCGCTCAACACACAATCCACGTATTTTTAAACACAACGATACATATATCCTGATTTATATGGGTTCTACCAATCCGTTTGCAGATATAACAGAACAGGAGACCCAGACCCTTACACACTCGTCATTAATTGCCACTGTAACACGCTCCAATAAACGAATAGGTATTGCCACGTCCAAAAGCCCTTATGGCCCCTGGGAACGAAGAGATGAACCCATTCTCGACACCAAACCTGGTACCTTCTACAGCTTTTTAACATCCAATCCATCGCCCTGGATCAACGAAGACGGCAGCGTAATTATGCTTTTCAAATCGCGCAGCCACAAGGATGATTATCCTTTTCAAACACCAATGATGATTGGTGTGGCCACGGCCCCATCCATCGACGGACCATTCGAGGTAGTGGGAGATGAACCCATTTTCGGAGTGGATAAAATGGGTGAAATTGAAGATCCGTTTCTGTGGAAAGATGAAACAGGCTATCACATGCTGGCGAAAGACCAACGTGGCACAATTACAGGCAACTTTCATTCAGGCATTCTGGCCCATTCAACTGATGGAATAAACTGGGTTCTTGACAAGGATCCACTTGCTTATTCCAGGTTAATTTCCTGGTCAGACGGTAGAACCATAGAGATGGGGCAACTGGAAAGGGTATTTGGTCTTGTTGAAGATGGAAAAATTACGCACCTTTTTTTCGCCACTATGGATGGCCCGGGAGGATTTGCCCATGGCACCCGATCGTGGAATATGGTGATTCCATTAAATGACTAAAAAAACAAGGCAATGGAACGAGCATGGTAAATTATTAACATAAACGATAATGATGATTACTCATTCGAGTTACATCGAATGCCCTTAAAAACTAAAAATTACACACACATGAAAAATTTAAAACATATTCATATGCTTATAAGAACATTAATAACAAGTTTTTGTATCGTTTTTTTGCTCACCGGATTTACGGGTGTTTCCGAAGGACAAATCGTGGTGGTAAACAATGAGCTGCAGGAACAGATCGTATCGGATGCGCGCGATCACACCATCGAAAAAGCGAACCGCTATCTGCAGAAAGAGCCGGTGACTGTAACCGCATCAGTTTCGGAGCGCAGCACTGGGGGGGCCAATGATTTTTATTCCGAGGGCGACTACTGGTGGCCCAACCCGGACGATCCGGACGGGTCATTTGTGCAAAGAGACGGGGAACGTTATTACGGCCGGTTTGAGCATGATCGCCTTGTAATGAGAGATTTTGCCGAATACACGGCGGCACTGACCAGTGCCTGGTTGCTCACCGGCGAACAGCGTTATGCCGATCATGCCCTGGTGCATCTCAGAGCCTGGTTTACCAATCCGGAAACCATGATGAATCCCCACATGCTTTATGCCCAGGCAATCCAGGGCCGTGTTACAGGTAGAGACATCGGGCTTATCGACGCATATCATCTTATGGAAGTGGCACAGTCGGCCCGCGCTCTGGTCAAAACCAATGCCATCCCCGACGAGGATGCCAGAAGAATTAAAAACTGGTTCGGTCGCTTTATTACCTGGATGACCACACACGAATACGGACTCAGTGAGATGCAGCGTCTCAATAACCATGCTACTACCTGGGCGGTAACCGCCTCCTCCATGGCCCGATTTGTGGGACACGAGGGGATTATGGAATTAGCCAGAAACCGCTTCAAATACATTTTGCTGCCTGACCAGATGGATCTTGATGGCGGTTTTCCCCGGGAGTTGGGGCGAACAAAGCCTTACAGCTATTCTCTGTTCAACCTGGATGCTTTTGCCAACCTGGCGTTTATTCTTTCCACTCCTGAAGATAATTTATGGGAATATATAACCCACGATGGCAAATCCATGCAGCTGGGTATGGATTTCCTGATCCCTTACATAGAGGACAAATCAGACTGGCCCTATGGAGAGGACATCGATATCCATGACAAAT
Source organism: Bacteroidales bacterium (assembly GCA_007120695.1). GTDB lineage: Bacteria > Bacteroidota > Bacteroidia > Bacteroidales > PUMT01 > PXAP01. The sequence continues at coordinate 7,521 of SKND01000007.1, forward strand.
GGCCGGTTCGCCATTCCTTGCTGCTGTTTGCCGGCCTGGCCTGGCAGGATGACAGCTATATCGATTTATTCCTGCAGTTTGATCCCGAGCCTACACACCCTGAAGTTCTGCGCAACCACCCGGTCCGTCATCCGATCATTTGGATGGAAGACCTTTTTACCCACTAAGAGCTGATCGTTTACATGGGTATGGGGAAGCTCGGTAATAAAAGGTGATGATGACAAATACCACTTGTTTTTCGCCACTATGGATGGCCCGGGAGGATTTGCCCATGGCACCAAATCTTAGTTTTAATACTTGCATTATTCCTGTAAACATATTCACAAACAACTTCATCAAATCGTGTATACGAAATCCGGGAATTCGGCTAAAGTGTTTAACATTATTTGTGATCAGGGTCATATCATTTTCTAAGTCAATCCTAGCAATCAAAAGATCTATGTCATCCAGTGAATTTCCTGATTTCCTTAGTATTGAGTATATCTCAGCTGAAATTTTTGCAGATTTTTCAGTAAGAGGCAGAATAATGTTTTCAGAAACAAAATCTTCAAAAACGGACAACTGTCTATAAGCATCCTTTGCCGACAGTCCGCTTAATATTTCGTAATAAGTTATAAGGTTGATTTCAAGAACATTATAATAGTCAAGATAATTTTTTAAATTCTTGACTACATCTGGGTCCCCTTTCAGGAAATAGGTCAGAATGTCGGTATCGATAAAGGCCCTATTCATCAATTCTTATTTTATTCCTTTGTCTTCTGGTAATCAGGTTATCGGTGAGTTCATTGAAGATATCACCATCAATATTTTCCCAGGCACCTGCAAAAGAAAGAATCTTTTCTTTATTACTGATGTTTTCTTCTAATTTGGCAGCATAGTCATCTAACTGCCTTAGTTTATCAGCCCGGATTCTCTGAATCCTGCGTATAAGTTGGTGCCGTATTTGAGTATCTGATGTCATTATCTATTCTTTTTCAAAATTATCAAAATATGTCAATAGTAGATTTTAAAACTATGTGGTTTACCGAAGTATTAAATGCGTCTAAACTATCTTTATTCAAAAATCACCTTGTACGATATTGTTGGTAGAACCGAGAAAAATCTTATCTGATAAAGGCTGAACGGTTCATGCCTACGCAATGAGGGAGCCAGGCCAAGATCTCTGGAATCGTGAGTAAAGTAGTTATTCATTTGGGACTATTCCAGATAAAGAATAATTGTTTTATCTTTGTTTTTTAGGCATTTCCTGTGATATCATTCCGGGCTCCGTTTTGATCCTGACCCGGTAACATTAAGGTCAGGCACCATTTATAGACTCTGACCGTGGCAAGTATAGTCGAGAACACATTATAGGCTCAGGATAGGGCCAGTTATGGCCTCCGGACAAGGTCGATTATTTAACCTCAGGGCAGGTCCCGTTTTGGTCTCCTGGCAGGTTCCTTGTTCGTATGGGCCTTATCCCGTTTCCCGGTGTGTTTTTAAACTTTAATTGTAATACTTAAAATTAATTGTAATATTTTTTAAATATCAATAATATATGAACAATTTTATTTTTCATAATCCTACGAAACTGGTTTTTGGCAGGGGACAAATCTCAGAAATTCCCGGGCTCATTCCCGAAGATGCAAAACTGATGGTCACTTTTGGCGTAGGCAGCGTGAAATCAAACGGCGTCTATGACCAGGTCTCAGCCGCACTTGTAAATCACAATTATATTGAATTCTGGGGAATAGAACCAAACCCCACCGTTGAAACTCTTCGAAAGGCCATAACTCAGGCCAGGGAGAATAAAATTGATTTCCTGCTTGCCGTTGGTGGCGGTTCGGTGCTGGACGGGACGAAACTCATAGCTGCCGGAATTGTCTTTGACGGAGATCCCTGGGAGATTATCCTTAAGCGTGATGGCGAAAACTCAATTCCTTACGGATCGGTTCTGACACTTCCGGCCACCGGTTCTGAGATGAACAGGAACTCGGTTATATCCAATAAGGCGACAAAGGAAAAAGCCGCCTTTATAAGCAGCAGGTACCCCGATTTTTCAATTCTCGATCCTGAGGTCACCTTCTCACTCCCCCCATATCAGATCGCCTGCGGCCTCACTGATACTTTCGTGCATGTGGTGGAACAATATATGACCACCACCGGTCAGTCTCGGATAATGGACCGCTGGGCGGAAGGAATCATGCAGACAATCCTGGAAATTGGTCCCATGATAATGGAGAAACCACGGGATTATGATCTTATGGCAGATTTCATGTTATCGGCAACTCTTGCACTGAATGACATCATTCGCATGGGAATAAGCCAGGACTGGTCAACGCATATGATAGGCCATGAACTTACTGCCCTTCACGGAATAACCCACGCAGAGTCCCTTGCCATGGTGCTTCCGGGCACGTTACGTACGCTTAGAAAGCAGAAATACTCCAAGCTTTTGCAGTACAGTGAACGTGTTTTTGGCATTACCGGTGGAACCCCGGAAGAACGCATCGAGCTGGCAATAACCAGAACCGAGGAATTTTTCAGTTCCCTGGGATTGTCCACACGAATATCCGAAGCTGGCGTGGGTGTTGAAACTGTGGAGATGATTGCAGAAAGGTTCAATAAAGCCGGGGTCGCTTACGGGGAAAACAAGAACGTTACCGGAGATGTTGCAAGGCAGATTCTAATGGAATCAATGTAATGTTGTTGCAAATCGAGATTGCACGGCCTGCTTGATAACGGGGTCACGATCATATTTTTGCAGGTTGCCGGATACGAGTCTGCCAAAAAACATTTGCATACAAGGCCGGGAAATTACTTTAACATAAAATCTGCACCGTTATCGGGCTGCCGTTCGCAAGGTCTCAGCGCTGGCTGCGACCGGATTATACCGGGCTGTGCTTCGACAGGCTCAGCATCAGCCGCGATAACTGATTTTATGCTAACCATGCCTTTCAGGCCTGGCCGTAATTTCCCTTTGTTTGTCCTATAATGGATTGCATTATGTTAATATAGCTTTGGGATAAATTCTGTATTCCCCTCTGCAACGATGGCTTCGATTTCATTAACCGGATTGGCCGTCTTAAACTTTTGGGAGGATCGGCAAAATGGACATCCACCCATTTATTCCCGGCCCCTTTGACGGTCCGGCTGGCGTGCAAGGAGAGGGGAAAAGCAGAATTTATCAGGTTATATTAATGGGTGGGAAAAAAGTTTTACCCTAATACCGTATTCTGCATTACGGAACACTCTTTTTGTGAAGCGAAGCAAACAAAATGAGTGTGTACCAAATAATGCCATAGCCAACAATAAATTATTCAACCAAATTATTTTATCTTTGAGTTACAATACCATAATAACTTTAATGGACGACAAAGTAAATTACTGGAAGGATCTTTCGGATTATGATCTTGAAACTGCAGAAGCAATGCTGCAGAGTAAAAGATTCCTGTATGTGGGATTTATGTGCCATCAGACTATTGAGAAGATTTTTAAAGCTTATTATACAAAATTGACATCGGAAGTTGCACCATTTTCTCACAGTTTATCCTATATAGCCAGAAAGGGTCAATTTTACGATATTTTTTCAGAGGAACAGCAAGATTTTATAGACCAGGTAGAACCTCTGAATATTGAAGCGAGGTATCCTTCGCACAAGGAGAGACTTTTAAAGAGCCTGACATATGAAAAATGTAAAGAGCTAATTGAAAACACCCAACAATTGCAGCAATGGATAAAATCGAAGCTATAGAGAAGGTCAAAAAGTACAAACTTTTGCTTAAAGATCATTTCCAGCTTGATAATGTGTACCTTTTTGGTTCTTATGCCAAAAACACCAACAAAGAAGATAGTGATATTGATGTTGCCATCGTTGTTAGCAATATTTCAGATGACTTTTTTGCAGTCAATCCACTTCTGTGGAAGATAAGGAGACAAGTTGACGATAGAATTGAACCTGTCCTTATTGATAAGAATAATGACAAATCAGGCTTTCTCGAAGAAATTAAACGAAGCGGCATAGAGATATAGGCAAGTTTAGATATTTTTAATACCCCTATAATAACTATAATCGGATAGTAACCTGACTGCGTTTTGATAACTGATTTTATGCTAACCATGCCTTTCAGGCCTGGCCGTAATTTCCCTCTGTTTGTCTTATAATGGATTGCATTATGTTAATATAGCTTTGGTACAAATTCTGCGTTCCCCTCGGCAGGGACGGCTGTCAGATCCTTTACAAGCTCTGCAGGAGGGGGTCTAATCCGATTGACTCCAGACGTTGGTCGTGCTGGCTGGCGGGTGAGGATCGATTATTTTTATAAATTCGTATCTTTATGACATAAATTATTGATTATGAAAACTACAGAGTTAATCAAGGAAATACAGAAACTTCCCGTGAGAAAAAGGATTTACGTTATTGAGCGTACAATCCGCCTTTTACGTAAGCAGGAGGAGGCGAACCAAATGGAAATAGCTGCTGAATCTTTATATAAAGATTATAAGGATAACAAGGAGTTGACTGCATTTACAAATATTGATTTTGAAAATTTCTATGAAGCAAGGTGAAATTTGGTTGATTAATCTTGATCCTGCTATTGGAGCCGAAATAAAAAAGGTCAGACCGGCAATAATAGTTAATGATAATTCATTAGGAAAACTCCCACTGAAAATTATTGTCCCAGTTACTGAGTGGAAAGAAAAATACGAGATAGCACAATGGATGATCAAAATAGAGCCTGACAAGGAAAACAATCTGGCAAAGACATCGGCGGCTGATTGTTTTCAGGTACGTTCTGTTTCCCAAGAGAGATTTGTAAAACAGATTGGTCAAGTTTCCGAGATATTTATGGACGAGATCAAAATTGGTTTATCGAAAGTCTTATCTATTGATACTGAATAATTGCTATTGAAGGCCGAAACCGGATTACGGCTTTATTCGATCTATGTTAACCATGCCTTTCAGGCCTGGCCTTAATTTTGCATTGCTGAACACTCTTTTTGCGAGGCGCAGCGAGCAAAATGGGTGTAAACTATAGTTCTATTCAAAAAACACCTTGTAGGATATTGTTGGCAGAACCGGGAAAAAACTTAACTGATAAAGGCTGAATGGCTCGTAGTTTCTCCACTCTACAGTGGGAAGAAATACACCTTTGGCTTCTGTATCATGCGTAAAATAATAGAAATTGGGATTTTTCCTGTTATAAACATTGTAAACAGAGAAATTCCATTGTGCCCTTCGACGATTGCGTCTTGTATAGTAATTATAATAAATACCGATATCAAGTCTGTGGTAATTTCTCATTCGCTCGCTGTTTCTCTCTCCATATATAAAAGCCTCATAAAAGAGCGGGTCATTGCCTGACTGGTTATATATGCTTGGAGTGTACATGCGGCCTACGACCGGGGTGAATGGCATTCCGCTCTCGAACACCCAGGCGGCATTCACCGATAACCTGTCACTTATCCTGCGATTGAGACTTAAAGCTATGCTATGTGGCCTGTCATAATCGTAAAGAAATTCTTCTCCATTGTTGATGTTTTCAAATTGCCTTGTGGCCCGTGACCATGTGTAGCTTAAAAAGCCATTCCATTTACCCAGGTTCTTTCGAAGGAAAAACTCTGCTCCCCAGGCTTCTCCCATACCCCCTGATTCGACCTTGGCTTTCCAGTTACCATCACCCATAAGGTTAACGTATCCCTCCCGGTATGATGCGAGGTTTTCCAGGGTCTTGTGGTAAACATTTACCTCGGTATCAAACATCCCTTCAAAGAATGAGGCACGCCACCCGGCTGATATCTGCCCGGAGCTTGCCGGGCTTATATTTCTGTCCGACGGGATCCACACTTCATTTTTGTTTATGCTGCCGCTTGTAAAGAGCAGATGGGAGAACTGGGTTACCTCCATATAGCTGAGGTTCAGTGTATGGTTACGTGTCAGGTTAATATCCAGGTTGATACGCGGCTCCAAATAAAACCTGCTGAGATCGTGCGACAGATAGCCGACTCCCCGTGCACCGGCCCTGAGATGAAAAACCCGTCCGATAGTCCAGTTGTTATCCATGTATATCCCTGTTTCCAGGGAATTGGTTACCACATCCTGTCCCTTTCTGTCCTGGTCAGGTATTGTTATGCTGTTGGGCAGATGGCGGAAATATGATGACTGCAAGCCGAAATCCATGTTCCAGTTACTGTTTATGTCAGCCTTCCATCCCCATTTGTAGGAGATATCCTGAACCGCCGACAGGTATTTTCTTCTGTAAGGATGATCAACCCACGTGTTCTGATACAACTGTTTTTCCCTTAACCTGTATCTTACAAAAGAGAGGCTCTGGTTTGAATAGAGGCCTGGCCTGTGAACCCTGTTCCACCTTGCCGATAACAGCCAGTTACCCCAGATATTTGTCAATCTGGCTTTTTTGATCAATTCATCACGTGAACTTTTGTACCAGAAGCCAAGGTAATCATCGCCCTGGTAGAGGTTGACGCTTAGGGTGTTCTCCGGGTCCAGCCTCCAGGTAAATTTGCCGTTGAGATCATGAAAGCCATACGACATGACATGTCTGTTGCCCTCATGCAGAAAGGTAAACAGAGCAAGTAAAGGATCAATTAGTGTTTTTCTGCCTGTTAAAAGGAAAGATGAGTTTTCGATGAAATCAGCAGGGCCCTCAACAGTGAATGTCATATCGGTAACTCCAATGCTCAGTGAACTGCTTAATACATTCGGGTTTCCTTCACGCTGGGCAATATCCATGACAGATGACAACCGGCCGCCGTACCGTGAGGGGAACCCCCCTTTATAGACATCGATGTTGTTGATCATATCAGGATTGAATACCGACATGAACCCCCCGAGATGGTTAACATATATTACAGCTACATTGTCGAATAGGTACAGGTTTTCTCCAGGGTTGCCTCCACGGACCGAAATAAGGCTGGAGCCCTCGTACGGAGAGCTGATCCCGGGCAGGAGCTGGATGGATTTCATGACATCCGGTTTTGCTCCAAGCGTTGGTATCTGCTGAAGCTCAAGATTGCTAAGCGAAGAGATATTAAAAGCCGGTCTCCCGGTATGTGTGACCACCACCTCATCAATCTCCGTTCCCGGGCTTAGTAATACCTCCACCAGGGTACCTTCTGACCTGGTAATAGTAAATGTTTCAGGTTGATATCCCACAAAAGAAATTGTAAGCTGATTCCCGGCTGCTGATGAAATACTGAAAAACCCGTTGTTATCAGTTACTACAGCCCTGTTTGCCAGATTGTCTGTAACATGAGCCCCTATAAGCACCTCCCTGGTCAGGCTGTCGCGTACGAATCCTGATACCCGTGTTTGTGCCTTCAGTCCGCTGGTTGAAAGAACCAGTACCAAAGAGACTGTTGAGAACAGTTTTATTACTTCTGAAGGTCTCACAGAAAATTTCTTTTATTCATTGGATCCTGGTCATATTGAAAGTCCGTTGGCAATCTATATTATTCTTCAGGTACGATTATGGCCGAGGTTACAGAAGAAAAACCCGCAAAGACTCCGTAGCCATTCTCAACATTGGAGTAGAGGGTAAAAGGGGTTAGCACCCCGCCGGTAAAGAAGGGTTCTTCGCTGTAATATTCATACAGGTGTAACTGCCTTGCATAGTTGTAATAGTTTTGGCAAACTGTCCTGAATTCTACTCTGAATGGGATATAATCATGGTTCATTCGTCCGGTTGCATAGTTAATCGTCATCGTATAGCTGTCATCTTCAATGATTTCATTACTGAAGACAGTAATCGGCAAGCCTTCGTTAAGCAGGACAGGGTCAGTATAGTTAATAACCCATGCACGATGATATCGCTGCCCCACTCGCCCGTAATTACGATAGGTGTAAATAATTACCTCATAGCAGGTGAAAATATCCGGGTTGTTTTCAAATGTTATGTTCAAAGCGGGATAGACTATACCCTCTTCATCAGTCCCAGCTATATGTATATATTCAATATCAAGTATTCCGGCAGGTTTGGGGATAATTACTGACCCTCGTACAACGGGAAAACCATCCAGATGCACCTCGCAAACGTACTCTTTCCCGGTCTCTGCAGCCAGTTGTGACTGGTAATACCCCTCCTCCTGGTATACAAGGGTTTCAGCATATTCGCCATCAACATATAGCCTTACCTCCGCATCTTCCACAATAACAGATTCCTCAGCCCTGTAGGCCACGGCAAGGGAAACATGGACCCTGACGGGACTACCCGCGACCATAATGCTGTTAATGACCGGTTTCGACCCGAAAGCAGGGAACTCCCAGTCCACTTTCTCATAGCAACCTGCCATTATAAACATCACGCAGGTTAATAGCAGAGTCTGATTCTTAGATCTATTTGCCATGACTTTTGATATGTGTTACAGGCCGGACTCCGTGAATCCTGTCAGTTTCCTGCTATGTTCCTACCTGCCGATCATGTAGGTTATCCGGAACCGGAGATTAACAAAAATGGGAACTGCAGCCCACCTGTCCTCAATATCGGTTTTTCGCTTTGTTTTGCTATAAACAGGAATGATCGGTCCGCCCTGGTAGCTGAAGATAGTTGAACGGCCAAGGGATATCTCCCTGCCAATTCCGGCTGTTGTGAAAATTTTATGGCTGATAATATGCCAGTTCTCAAAATTGAGGTATGTGGGATTCAGAAATAACAGGGTCTCCCTGTTCGATGATTCATCTCTTTTTCTGAAGTAATAGTTGTTGTTAAAAGCAACCGTGAGATTCCTTCCATTCCATAATGGATGAAAATCCCCGTCCATCCACCCGAAATCCAGTCCGGCAGAATACCTGTCAAACCGGTATGATCCGCCTGCATGCACGCCATCCCAGATCCCGTAACCAAAATTAATACCGGCCTGGTTCTGCCCCTGGCAAGGGGCGTTGGCTGACAGTGCTGAAATTATTGCAATCAGCAGGGTCCTTTTAAGAAGTTGCATGCTCATGGTTTGCTAATTTAAGGAATTTTTGCAGGTTATGGAAACAGTCCCCCGAAATCTGACATCCGGTTATAAAAATATGACGAACAGAATACCCGAAGAGTTGCAATGAAATAACAGGAATTTGTGTCCGGCCACCTAGGTTATCTGGTCACGGCTGTTTGCAGCAAA
>SKND01000296.1 GCA_007120695.1 Bacteroidales bacterium
ATTTTAAGCACTTCTCCGGCTGCAACCTGACCGCTTATTATTGTTGGCGGAACTCCGGGACCCGGTGTTGTAAGCTGTCCGGTAAAGACCATGTTTTTTATTTTTACCGAATGAAGACGAGGCTTAAAGATAGCAGTTTGCAGAAGTGTATTTCCAAGACCATATGCATTTCCTTTATAGGCATTGTAATCGGCCGAAAAATCATTATGAGCATAACTCCTTTTATAAATAACATAAGGCGCTATTGATTCGCCGGTAAGATATTCAAGACGGTTTAATACCATTTCGTAATATTTCCCGCGTATCTCATCTGTATCATCAAGTCCCGGTGCGACAGGTATAAGAACGACTAAATTCTCTTTACCGTCGGGAGCAACCACTGAGTCAGTCTTCGATGTAACTGATGTATATAAAAGCGGGTTTGATGGCCACTTTTGTTTCTCAAACAGTTCAGAGGCATGCAATTGAAAATCCTGATCGAACATCAGGTTGTGGTGTATCATATTTTTAAGTTTCCTGTCAAGTCCGATATAATACATAAGCGAAGAAGGAGCCATCTCCCGGCTTTTCCAATATTTTTCAGGGTAATTTCTTTTGTTTTCCGGAATCAGGTCCTGTTCAATATGATGGTAGTCCGCCGATCCAATAATATAATCAGCCTCATGAAATACTCCGTTAACTGTAACACCGGTTGCTTTATTCCCTGTTACTTCAATTTTTTCGACAGAACTGTTATAATGAAATTCGGCACCCAGCGACCTTGCAAGTTCCTCAAAACCCTTTACCACTTCGTACATCCCGCCCATCGGATACCAGGTTCCGAGTCCGATATCGGCATGGTTCATTAAACTGTACAGGGCCGGTGTCCTTTTAGGTGTTGCCCCGAGGAATATAACCGGAAATTCAAGAAGTGGCCAGATACGTGGACTATTGAAATTACTTCTAACATATTTATGAAATGACTTCAGTAAATGAAGCCTCAGTATGCCCCTGAGCACATCCCATCGGGCAAACTCGAAAACCGATCGTGCAGGCTTGTAAACCAGTTGATTGACTCCGACTCTGTACTTATATTCCGCTTCATCAAGAAACCGTTCAAGCTTTTTACCGCCACCCTTTTCAATTGATTCGAAAAGAGCTACCACATTTTCTCTGCCTGCCGGAACATCTACAATATCCTCTTTGCTGTAAAAAACCCTGTACGAAGGATCAAGCCTCTTCAAGGTGTAGTAATCAGAGGATGATTTCCCAAAAAGATTGAAGTATCTTTCGAATACATCAGGCAGCCAGTACCAGCTGGGGCCCATATCAAATAAAAATCCATCATCCTCAAACTTCCTGGCGCGGCCACCAGGCATACTGTTCTTTTCAAAAACAGTAACCCTTAATCCTTTGCCTGCAAGAACAGAAGCTGCTGAAAGGCCTGAGAACCCTGCACCGATTATTACGGCTTTTTTAGTCATGCTTTGTTAAGTATAAAATCAATAATATTAAACAGTAATAAAATCTCTTTGTTCAAAACATGCACTGATTTTTAAAATTTACAGGCAGAGGTTTACCTTTCAACAAAGAGGTACTTGTTTACAATAAGAAGGAAACTTTTCCTTTCAACCGGCTTTGATATATAGTCGTTGCAGCCATTTTGCAAAGCCTTGTCCCTGTCACCTGTCTGAGCATAAGCAGTAAGCGCAATTACAGGAAGATCCGGTCTCATTTCCCTTATCAGACCGGTCGCTGTGAATCCATCCATAACAGGCATTTTTACATCCATAAGTACAAGGTCTATTTCCGGATTGCCCTTACAGAGTTCAACCGCCTTGCTTCCGTTATCGGCATGCAGTATGTCTGCATTATACCGGGAAAGATATTCCTTCAAAAGCAAAAAATTAATGTAACTATCCTCTGCAATTAAAACTGTCTTCCGTTCTGTCACAGGTACAACCGGATCTTTGGCTTGTATTTTCTTCTTTTCGGATGCACGTTTGAAAGGTATGGTAAAACAAAACTCCGATCCTTTACCCGGCTGAGATTTTAGCCAGATTTTACCTCCCAGTAGTTCTACATAAGATTTTGCTATAAACAGACCAAGTCCGCTGCCGCCAAATTCACCTGTTGAAACAAGGTCTCCCTGTCTGAATCGTTCAAAAATTTTTCCATGCAGTTCTTCCGGTATTCCGATACCGGTGTCGCGGACATAAAACTCTATATGTTTGTTCAACTTCCTGGAACCGAAAACAACTCTTCCTTCTTTTGTGAATTTGAGGGCGTTACCTATAATATTGTTCAATATTTGTGACAGTTTGGTTTCGTCAGTTATGAATTCAGCCTCTTCACCAGGAATAGACTGCTCATAAACGAGGTCAATACCCTTTTGTGCCGCCCTTATTGCAAATTGCTCATATATAAGCTCAAACATTTGATTTAAATCGGTTCTTCTGTTTATGATCTTAACCTGTTCAGCTTCCAGTGCAGCTATGTCGAAAATATCATCAATAATAGCAAGAAGTTGTCCACTGCTATGATCTATAATTTCAGTGTAATGTTTAACCTCCGATGCAGAAATATCCGGTTTTTTCAGCAACTCACTAAACCCGACAATAGCATTAAGAGGAGTTCTGATCTCATGCGAGAGATTATTCAGAAATGCCGTTTTAAGCCGGTCACTCTCCTCTGCTTTCTCTTTTGCAAGGATCAGCTCTTCCTCCATCTCTTTCCTTTGTGTTATGTCTTCATAAGTACCAAGCACACCAATAACCTGCCCGTTCAGATTTTTCAGCGGCATCTTGCTTGTTTTGAGCCATATCTCTTTCTCCTCCGGTGTAGTTTGAGGCTCTTCATAATTAAGTTTTGCAATGCCTGATTTCATTACTTCTATATCATCAGAACGATACAGATCTGCCTGCTCCACCCATCCCATACCGTAATCATCGAGACCTACCAGTTCTTCAGGTTTACTGAAGCCGGCATCATTTGCAAAATGCTGGTTGCATCCAAGATACCTGCAGTTAATATCTTTCCAGAATACACGCACAGGGATGGTATCAATAATTTTTCGCAGCATCTGTTTGGACTCTTCCAGAGCTATACCTGCCAGTTTTCTTTCGGTTATCTCCTGCACGATACCGACAGACCTGTATGCCTTTCCCTGCTGATTATAATCGGTCCAGCATCTCTCAATAACCCATTTTATGCGGCCGTCCTTCATCAACAGACGGTGTTCTACCTCATAAGGCTCCTTATGAATAAGAGACTTTCTGTATTCATGGTCTACCATTTCGCGATCATCCGGATGAACAATCTCCAGAAAAGCACCATAGGAAGCTCCGAATTTTTCTTTGTTGATTTCAAAAATATCAAAAATTGTATCCGACCATTCAAGTTTATCTGAAGAATGATCATGCATCCACCTTCCCAGCCCCGCTATCTTATTTGCCTCACGGAGAGCAGCCTCACTTTCCGACAACCTCTCTACCAGTCCCATATATCTCTCCTGACTTTGAAATAAAAGAAACAGCAACAGTGTGGCCAACGGGTAAATTATAAGTACCGGAAGCCAGAGTGTTCTCAGAACTTCTGCTGCAACTTCGCCTGGTAATGCTATTGTCAATGCCAGCATAATCAAATGAACAACAAAAGCAAGAATAAAATATGACAGAAAACTTTTTGCCCAGGGAAACCTTTTCCTTAAGTAATAATAAAGTATCCCGAGACAGCCAGACTCAATTATTACCAGGATTCCCATAAGTGTTCCGTCTCCCCCCAGAAACAGCCTGAAGGCAGAGCCAATAATCATAGCAATCAATGCAGGAACAGGTCCTCCAAAAACCCCTGCAGTAACGAGTATAACAGACCTTCCGTCAAATATTATACCCGGCATCAGCTCAACTGAATTGAACATTCCTATTACCGTTACTGCACCAAACAAAAGACCTGACAATGTTGCATAACTCTTTGATTCCTGTCTGATATATCGCAACAGAATTGTATGTACCACACTGAGTGATACAAGAAGTGTTATATTGTTTAGCAGTGACAGGTAAATCATTACATTATAAATAATAATCTGCGAAACTGATCATATTTAATGCAATATACCACATTTTAACATAAAATATTCAGAACAACAATCCTTATTTAACCGGGGCGAAACAAATCATCTACATTGAATTTTTTGATGCGATTGTGTGTATTTTACGCAGAAAAAATTTAATGTATATTTCTCCTGTAAAAAAGCCAAAATTTTGTCAAAATGAAATAACCAAAATTTTGACTTACAGAAGGAAACACTTCGTTTTCACATAAATTTTTTTCATCTTGATTGTGTGTATTTTAAGCTGAAAAAAATTGACTTCGTCGATTTTGCATGCTGTTGTCAGTGCATTTTACAGTTTTATTCAGATGCAAAATTCATGTATATTTGTGTAGCCTTTGGTAACACCGAAGAGGCCCGGTCAGTTTAACCGGCATTGCTTTTAGTTCCGGTTATTATGAATTATCAATCATCAATCATCAATCATCAATCATCAATCATCAATCATCAATCATCAATCATCAATCATCAATTATACTATTTCACAAAATAAAAATGAACCCAGGTAAGTATTTCCCGCTTTTGATGTTAACAGTTCTGATAGCAACAGCCGGTTCATGCACCGGGTTAGCGCAAGACAATCTGCCGTTAATGACAGAGGTAAGCGAAAACTGGCAGTTCAGGCAGGTTGGAACAGAAGAATGGCTGCCTGCTGAAGTTCCGGGAACCGTGCACACTGATCTGCTGAAAAACGGGGTGATAGGCGACTTCTTTTATGGAACCGGAGAGGATGATGTGCAGTGGATCGAGGACGAGGACTGGGAATACCGGACCACATTCATGATGTCGCCTGAAGTGCTCGACAGAGAGGTTATTGAGTTAGATTTCAGGGGTCTTGACACGTACGCTGATGTTTTCCTTAATGACACACTCATCCTCCAGGCAGACAATATGTTCGTCGGTTGGGAGATCAGTTGTAAAAATCATCTGAAGGAAGGAGAAAA
>SKND01000365.1 GCA_007120695.1 Bacteroidales bacterium
AAAGTAGCGATGATCTTTACCTTGTGAGAATTGAAAGTGAACGGCTGGTAATTAACCGGGAAGAGTGGACAGTCAATCCCGGCAACCTCATAGTAACCGGAAAGGATTCGCTTTATATAAGTCAACTGGTTATTGAAAACCTTGAAAGCATGCTCTCGGTAAACAGCCGCTTCACCGATGAACACAATACGGTTATTGATGTAAATTTCAGAGATATGGATATCTATCGCCTGACAAGTTTTGTTGAGAAAAGCATACCGGTAACAGGAGGAACGATAAACGGAGATCTGATTTTAAGGGATGTTACGGGTGAGCCATCCTTTTTGGCCGACATGACAGTTGGCGGTCTCACTTTAACTACAGACACCATTGATCTTATTAAAATTAAGGCTGAGAATCCTGAACCCGGTATTTATAACGTCTCGTTATCCCTTGAGCAAGACGGAACGGCCCTGTATACCGCAGGCAGTTATACTTCAGGTGAAGATCCCGGGCTTGATATTGATGTGTTGTTGGAGAAACTCAATCTTTCGCTTATAGAGAATTTCACCGGCGGTAACATTACTCACCTGGAAGGGTTCGTAACCGGAAAAATGAAGGTTACCGGACGACCGGATAATCCTGAGCTTACAGGCGAGCTGAATATCAGTGAGACATCCTTCAGGGTTCCGTCCATTAATGCAGGTTATTTCCTGAGAAAGGAGAGCATAAGGTTCGACAGGCAGAATGTACATTTCCGGGATTTCACGCTCCGCGATTCGCTGGGTCGGACGGCACAGGTGAACGGGAGTGTCAATATTGCAAATTTCAGCAATATCATCCTTAACCTTAACCTGAGTACCAGGAATTTTCTGATAATGAACCTGCCGCAAAGAAGGGATGAGTTGTATCATGGGCGGATACTCATTGACACCGATCTCCGTCTCAGGGGTAATCACCTTAATCCTTCACTGGAAGGAAACCTGAAGCTCAACGAGGGGTCAGTGTTCACTCTTATACTCCCGCAGGCAGACCCGGAGGCCATAGGCGATGAAGGAGTGGTTGAATTTATTGCTCCCGGCGATACACTGTTCTTCAGGATGGCGGAACGGATAATTGATCAGGATGACCTGGTGTCATCGGTTGAGAGGATGGATATAAATCTCAATGTTGAACTGGACAGGCAAACGGAAATTAAATTAATAATTGACGACCTGGCGGGTGATTTCCTTGAATTAAAGGGAGGAGGGGTTCTGAGCCTCGGTATTGATCCAGGAGGTACGATAAGCCTGTCAGGCAGATACGAGATTGTTGAAGGAGCCTACCTGCTTACATTCTATGATGTGATAAGACGCAATTTTGCCATCAGGCCGGGCAGCAGCATTGTGTGGTCAGGCGATCCGCTTGATGCACAGCTCGATATAACGGCCATCTATACTGCCCGAACCGGTGCCCGGGAGCTGATGAGGACCCATACAGGAGCCGACCAGGCCCAGGCAGCCAGACTCAGGCAGCAGTATCCTTTTCTTGTCTATCTTAAAATGAGTGACAACCTGATGAATCCGGACATAAGCTTTGAGCTTGACATGCCCCCCGAACACCAGTCGGCGCTCGACGGATCTGTTATGGCAAGAATAAACGAGATAAACCTTAACGAATCAGAGCTCAACAAACAGGTATTTGCCCTGCTCATACTCGGCAGCTTTATACAGGAAAACCCCCTTGATTTTGCCGGCGGACCGGGGTTAAGCTCAACAGCCAGGTCATCAGGCAGCCAGATCCTTTCCCAGCAGCTCAATCGGATGTCTGACAGGTATATACGGGGACTTGATATTAATTTTGAGCTGGAGTCATACGAAGATTACACTGAGGGACAGGCGGCAGGTAGAACTGAATTACAGATGGAGGTGTCACGAAACTTTCTTGATGAGCGTATGAGAATTACCGTTGGCGGAAATATTGAACTGGAAGATGAGACCCAGCGGCAAACCGGCGCAAGTGATATTGCAGGAGACTTCTCCATCGAGTATCTTCTTACTCCTGAAGGAAACCTGATAATAAAGGGATTCAGAAACAGGGATTATGGCGATCTGATAGAGGGTGATGTAACAGAAACAGGGGTTTCGCTGGTATTTTCAAGAAGCTATAACAGGTTCAGGGAACTGTTCAGAAGAAGAGAGGAGGAGCAGCCGCTTTCTGGCGATCAGCAGGAGGAAGATAATGAGGATGAACCGGATATCCCTGAAAAGGAAATGGAATAACCGGATGAAAAAATTGAAACATACAATAAACAAAAACATCCTTTCACGCTCTTCAACCGGCGGGGCGTCTTCCTGTGCCTGCCGGTGTTTGCGACCTTCAGTTTTTCCTGTAGTCATGATCATGGTTATTGTATTGGCCCTGACCTCCTGCTCTAACCTGAGATATCTTGATGATGACCAGAGCCTTTATACCGGAAGCCGGGTTGAAATAGAACCCGAAGAGCATGTAAAAGATCTGAAAGAGATAGAGTCGGAGATCCTGTCGGTGATCAGGCCGCAGCCAAATGTCAAATTCCTGATCTGGAGGCCGAGGCTCTGGTTCTATAATATTGCAGGCTCAGCAGGAGAAAGAGGTATCGGTAACTGGGTAAAGAACCGGCTTGGAAGGCCCCCGGTGCTGTTCGAAGAGGTAGATACAGACCGTACCGTGCGACTGATACAGAACAGGCTGTTCAATATGGGGCATTTTGATGCAGAGATAAACTACAGCCTTATCGAAAAGCCTAAAAGAACCGCGATAAGTTTCAGGATTGATATTAAGGAACCATACAAAATAGGTGCTATTTACCTGGAGCCTGATAATTCATCATTAGTTGAAGATATAAGCAACTCAATGGATGAGAGTTTGCTGGAGCGGGGACAAGCTTACAGCCTCAGCAAACTTAAAAGCGAGCGTGAACGGATAGACAACTATCTTAAGGAACTGGGCTATTTCTATTTTCATGCCGACTACCTGCTGTTCATAGCAGACAGTACCGCAGGCAGCAGGGAGGTCGACCTTTATCTGAACATAAAACCGGCTGCCCCCGCTATCGCCCTTGAAAAATATACTATCAGGAATGTTTATGTTGATACAGGACAGGCACAGGCACAAACAGGGGAAGATAAAAATGCCGGTTTCACGGAAACCGGGGACGGGTTGTTTCTGAGGTCAGATGATGACTTTCTGAGATTATCCACCATTGAACGTGCCGTTTTTCTCGAGAAGGACAGAATCTACAGGAACATAGACCACCGGCTGACAATCAATCACCTGATGGGCCTCGGGGTATTTAAATTTGTAAATATCAGGTTTGAGAGAGTGCCCGAAGAAAACGAAAACCTTCTGGATGTCAGGGTGTTGCTCACCCCTATGGAAAAGAAAAGTATCAGTACCGAGCTGAGGTGGGTTTCCAAATCGAACAGCTTTACCGGTCCCGGACTTACGGGATCTTTCAGTAACCGCAATTTTCTTGGTGGAGCAGAGAACTTCACCGTCAGCATGGAGGGTTCATTTGAGAGCCTTCTGGGGCACGGGGGCGTGAACTCCACAGAGGTGGGTATATCATCGGAGCTTAATATTCCACGGCTTCTTATCCCTTACAGCAGATCCGCATCCTCCCCCCGGTTTCTGCCGGGTACAACAATGACGCTGAGTTTCAACCACAGGAACAGGACCGACGCATTCAGCCTGTCATCACTCAGATCACAGTTCGGTTACCAATGGAATCCCTCCAGGAGCATGCAGCACAGATTCAACCCGGTTGTATTTAATGTTTTCAGCCTTGGAAAAATATCCGATGAATTTGAAAGGCTTTTTTCCGGTGAGATGCTTCTCAGGAGGGGACTTTTTGAACAGTTCCTGCTGGGTGCCGACTACTCTTTTCTTTACAATTCCCGGCTTGACAACCCTGGAAAACACGAGTGGTATTTCAATTTTAATATTGACCTGTCAGGTAATTTTGCCTGGCTTATAAGTAATTACCTTGGAAAGGGAAAAAGCGGAGAAAATGGCGAATACAGGCTACTCAACCAGAGTTTTTCACAATTTGCCAAAACAGATTTTGACCTGAGGTATTATGTTGAAACAGGAAACCGGAGCAGGATAGCAACAAGGCTTTTTGCCGGTATAGGCCAGCCCTACGGCAACTCCGAAACCCTGCCCTACACAAAACTATTCACCATAGGCGGAAGCAACAGTATAAGGGCCTTCCAGCCACGATCACTGGGTCCGGGCTCCTATGCATCACCCGACACCCTGGTCAGCACACTGAACATATACCAGTCGGGCGAGATAAAACTCGAAATGAATATTGAATATCGATATGATATCAGCAGGATCTTTAAAGCCGCCATATTTGCCGACGCAGGTAATATATGGAACCTCACAGAGAGGGAGAATGCTCCGGGAGGTATGTTCAGGAAAGATGATTTCGCCGGTCAGATAGCACTTGGAACGGGAGTGGGACTGCGAATGGATTTCACATTTTTTCTGCTGAGACTCGACCTTGCATTCCCGCTGGCTGTTCCATCCATCAATTCGGGCGGATATTTTCACAATATCCGCCCGTTGGAATCATCATGGAGAAAAGATAACCTGGTTCTGAATCTGGCCATTGGATATCCTTTCTGACAGTCTGTTACTGGTCATCCTGCATCTCTTCCATCAGAATATTGACTCTCATCTGAAGTTCCGGATCCTGCTGGTATACGGCCATTATCTCCTCATACTTGGCAGGTGTGATCCCCTCCTCGGTTATAGCATCGGTAATTGTAACCTCATATTCCATCTGAACCTCCTGGATCTCTTCCATAGCATTATTGAAAGACTTCAGTTCAGCTTCTGAAGCATCTGCATTTTCACCCGTACTTAAGGATTCAAGGATGTTGTTGAACTTATCGACGGTAAGATCCTCTTCCTCGATCTTCTCGAGCATCTTCATCTGGCTCTCCTGCTGCAGAGGCATAATCTTCTGGGCAGCAGCAATAAAGGTTACAAGCTCATCATCCGAATATTCAGCCGGCTGGGGTG
>SKND01000318.1 GCA_007120695.1 Bacteroidales bacterium
AAAATATGGCAGTTACAGCGCTGCCACTTCTGTAAATATTATTTTCTTTAAAATCTGTCTAAATAACTAATAGAGTTGGTAAATTTTTCTGACTCAGACAATATCTTATATAGACGGACTCTGACAAGGTTTTATTGAATAATCCCGGTAGTTATCATAGTGCAAGTATAATTTGTCATAATCTGAAAGAATATCTAATTTAGCATTCTCAAATATTACTAACCAAACTTCTTGCAAAGTGAGAAAAATTATATTTCTGTTAATTATGGTAAATGTTGCATTATCAAACGCTACAGTTCAGGAAAATCCACTGCTAACGGACTATGGAACACCTTTCAACCTGCCACCATTCTACAAAATCAAAAACGAGCATTTTCTTCCTGCCTATGAGAAGGCAATGGCTGAGCATAACCGTGAAATTGATGAGATTGTATCCAGCCAGGCAGCCCCGACCTTTGAAAACACTGTTGCCGCTTTTGATTACAGCGGATACCTTCTTTCTGAGGTAGGGAGTATTTTCAGCAACCTTAATTCATCACACACCAACCCTGAACTGCAGGAGATAGCTCGTGAAATTACCCCTCTGCTTTCGGCGCATTCAACTAATATCCTGCTTAACAAGGATCTGTTTGCCAGGATACAAACAGTCAATAATCAGAAAGAGAACCTTAACCTGAACCAGGAGCAGTCCATGCTTCTTGAGAAAACATACAAAAGCTTTATCAGGGGTGGAGCTGCACTTGACGGTGAAAAACAGGAAAGGCTTAGAGAGATCAACAGCAGGATGTCAGTTCTGACATTGCAGTTTGGTGATAATATCAGGGATGAAACAAATAGTTTTGAACTGGTAATTGATAATAAAGAAGACTTGTCAGGCCTTCCCGGCGACCTGCTCGGCAGCGCAGCAGAACTTGCAAAAGAGAGAGGTTACCAGGGTAAATGGGTATTTACCCATCATAACCCCAGTGTTATGCCTTTCCTGGCGTATGCCGACAACAGGGATCTGAGGGAGAAGATGAAAAAAACCTATATTAACAGATGTAACAACGACAATGAGTATGATAATAAAGAGATAATCCGTGAACTGGTAAACTTGCGGATCGAAAGAGCCGGACTACTCGGTTATCCAACCCATGCCAGCTTTGTACTTGAAGAAAATATGGCAGGCACCCCCGAAAGGGTCAACGAATTCCTCGATGAACTCTGGGAGGCAGCCATACCAATTGCGAAACAGGAAGCCTATGACCTTCAGTCGATGATATACCGGGAAGGGAATGATTTCAGGCTGATGCCGTGGGACTGGAGATATTATGCCGAAAAGGTCAGGAAAGACAAATTTGACCTGGATGAAGAAGAGACAAGGCCGTATTTTTCAATGCAGAATGTAATTGAAGGTACGTTTATGGTGGTTGAGAACTTATGGGGACTTCAATTTGTAAAACTGGACGATGCGCCGAGATATCATGAAGATGCTGAAGTATATCAGGTGCTTGAGGCAGATGGTTCTCACCTGGGTATTTTATATATGGATAATTACAACCGTCCCAGCAAAAGGGGTGGTGCATGGATGAGCAGCTTCAGGAAGCAGTCTGTGCGGGATGGTGAGTTCATACATCCGGTAATTACAATAAATTGTAATTTTAGCCGGCCCTCTGGTGATTCTCCTTCCCTGCTTACCTTCGACGAGTATACAACATTTTTTCATGAATTCGGACATGCGCTTCACGGATTGATGTCTGACTGTCAATACCATACTCTTTCAGGCACATCTGTGCCAAGGGATTTCGTTGAACTCCCCTCACAGGTGATGGAAAACTGGGCGAGACACCCCGAGGTGATGACCATGTTCGCAAGGCATTACCAGACCGGCGAGGTCATACCCCAGGAGCTGATCGGCAAGATCATAGAAGCAGGTCATTTCAACCAGGGATTTGCCACTGTTGAATATCTTGCTACTGCAATAATAGATATGGATTACCATACTCTTGGAGAGAAAAAGGATTTCCATCCCGTTGAGTTTGAAAAGAGATCGATGGAAAGGGCTGGACTTATACCTGAAATTGTTCCCCGCTGGAGAAGCACCTATCTGAGCCATATTTTCAGCGGAGGTTATTCAGCAGGTTATTACAGCTATATCTGGTCAGGAGTTCTTGACGCAGATGCCTTTGAAGCTTTTGTGGAAACCAGTCTGTTCGACAGGGAAACTGCAGAAAGTTTCAGGAAAAATATCCTTGAAAGAGGAGGAACAATGGATCCCATGGAATTATACATTAATTTCAGGGGACGGGAACCTGAAATAGATCCGCTATTGAGACAGCGCGGATTAAAATAGTGGTTTAAGCAAATATAAAGATACGGGGGCCGGCGGCATCATATTCCGTGGTCCTTTTTTTTTAAAAAAACGACAAGACACCCGGCTAAGTGAAGGATTTTACAACAGGAAGGGAGGGGCCCCAGATATTGCGGTTTGCTTTGCCTATGGTGATAGGGAATGTTTTCCAGCAATTTTACAACATTGTAGACAGTCTTGTTGTCGGAAATTTTCTTGGCAAGGATGCTCTTGCTGCAGTTGGAGCTTCATTTCCCGTTATTTTTGCACTTATTTCACTTATAATTGGCATCGCAACCGGATCAACAATAATCATTGCACAGTATTTTGGAGCGAAGGATTATGAAAAGGTTAAGCGAGCTATTGACACGATGTATATATTCACTTTTCTTGCCTCAATCATCGTTTCAATACTGGGCATTTATTATGTTGAAGATATCTTCAGGATGCTCCGGCTACCGGAAGAGTTAATGCCGCAGGCAAAAAGCTATCTCACTGTATATATGGCCGGTATGGTAGCATTCTTCGGATTTAACGGAACAAGTGCCATATTGCGGGGACTCGGTGATTCCAAGACTCCCCTCTATTTCCTCATCCTTTCATCGATAGTTAATATTGTGCTTGACCTTCTCTTTATCATTGTATTCGGATGGGGTGTAGCCGGTGTTGCCCTTGCAACTGTTATTGCCCAGGGAGGAGCATTTGTAACAGCTATAATTTACCTGAACAAAACACACAGGCTGATACATTTCTCATTTAAAGGCCTGGTATTCGACAAGAAGATCTTTTATAAAAGCGTGCGGATCGGATTGCCATCAGGACTGCAGCATACATTTGTCGCCGTTGGGATGATGGCCCTGATGGGCATTGTCAATACATTCGGCACCAATGTTATAGCTGCCTATTCTGTAGCGCAGAGGATTGATTCCCTGGCTGCAATGTTTGCAATGAATTTCGGACAGGCCTTAACAAGTTTCACCGGACAGAATATCGGGGCCAACAAGCTTGACAGGGTAAAACGGGGACTGGTTTCCACTCTGGGAATGGGGAGTGTCATTTCCCTTCTTGTGACCTTCATCGTGCTTGCATTCGGAAGGCAGATCATGGGATTCTTCACACCAGACATAATGGTTGTTGAATATGGAAGCCAATACCTGAATATTGTAAGTCCCTTTTATTTAACATTCACGGTAATGTTTGTCATCGGGGGGGTCATGAGGGGTGCAGGAGACACTATAGTACCGATGTTCCTTACACTATTCTCCCTATGGGTAGTAAGGATCCCCCTTGCATTCCTCCTCTCTTCCTCAATGGGAGAAACAGGCATCTGGTGGGCAATACCTATAGGCTGGGTCTCGGGAATGATATTGTCATATCTTTACTATATGACAGGAAAGTGGAAGTTAAAAGGAGTAGTGAAATTTACTGAACCGGCCGCATGAACACCGGTTTTTCCAACAATTATTGGAGGTTATACCATTCAGAATAAATAAAAATATAATACTTTAGTGCCGATTTATATATAATTACAATAGCTATGATAAAATCAATGACCGGTTTTGGGAAGGCTGAATATTCAACTGGCGATAAAAAGATCACAATTGAGATCAGAACACTCAACAGCAGGCAGCTTGATATCAATCTGAAGGTGCCGGCGGCTTACAAAGACAAAGAAGCACTTATCCGTAATCAGACCGCAACAGCTCTGAACCGCGGCAAGACCGATATTATTATATATATAGACCAGGCAGGTTCGGAACATATACCGAATATAAACAGAGACATAGTAAAACACTATTTCACTGAACTTGGAGAAACTGCAAAAGAGCTTAATATTCCCGAAACAGATCCGGTTGATTTGATGAAGATGGCCCTCAGGATGCCAGATACGTTATCGGCAAATCGTCCGGAACCGGATGAAAAGGAGTGGAATGCAGTCTATCGCAGCTTCCTCGATGCCCTCGGACAAACAGATGCACATCGCATCCAGGAGGGAGAGGCGATGAAGATTGATCTGAAAAAAAGGATCACCTCAATTGAAGAATGCCTTTCTTCAGTTGAGCAATTTGAAAAAAGCAGGATAGACAATATCAGGATAAGGCTCATGCAAAACCTTAATGAATTTTTCAGCAATAACAATATCGACAGGAACAGGTTTGAACAGGAGATAATATACTATCTTGAAAAACTTGATATTACAGAAGAGAAAGTCAGACTTGCTAATCACATTGAATACTTCAGAGATACCCTTTCGGGGAAAGAGCCTGCGGGTAAAAAGCTCGGATTTATAAGCCAGGAGATAGGAAGAGAGATCAACACAATCGGATCAAAGGCAAACGATTTTAATATCCAGAAACTGGTTGTTCAGATGAAAGATGAGCTTGAAAAAATTAAAGAACAGTCACTTAACATCTTATGAATAAGGGTAAATTGATAATATTCTCGGCGCCATCCGGAGCAGGTAAAACAACAATAGTCAATTACCTGCTGACAAGAGATCTTAAAATTGCATTTTCCATCTCTGCATGCAGCAGGAAAAAAAGACCACATGAAATTGACGGGAAGGATTACTATTTCATATCAGCCGGTGAGTTTAAGAAGAGAATAGAAAACCGCGAATTTGTAGAATGGGAAGAGGTTTACCCGGAACATTATTACGGCACACTCAAAAGCGAGGTGGAAAGGATCTGGAAACTC
>SKND01000069.1 GCA_007120695.1 Bacteroidales bacterium
AAATTAATAATGATATGTTCAAATACCGCAGTCTTTGAAAACTTGCCTTCCGGGAAAATCTGGTCATCTGACATGATATTCAACTGCTGGTTCAACAAAATTGCTACTATATCGATATTTATCTCCCTTCTGAAAAGGCCTTCATTAATACCTTTCTTAATAATTGTGAAAATATGGGAAAGGTGCCTTTCATAATTGATCGTATATGTCTCCTTCCATATCCTGTAGTGATATCTTTTAAGATCTGTAATAAATAACGGGTTAATACTGTTTATGGCACTGATCCCGTGCTCAAGCATACGGAACACAAGGTCAATTGTATTCTCAGCATCTGAAATAAGGTGATGGGTTTCTTTTTCATGCAATTTGTCAAGCTTGATAAGACATGACCTGAGAAGTTCATCCTTATCCTTAAAGTTCTCATAGACAGTTCGCTTTGACACTCCTGCCTCCCTGGAAATATCATCCATGGTTATTGCTCTTATTCCTGAACGGAAGAACAACCCTGTAGCCTCATCAACTATTCTATCTTTCAATATCATTTGGTTTTCATTTGAATTGATCAGCAAAATTATAAAAAACTTTGTAAACTCATATAGTTTTTAAATTTTTAACAAATATTCAATACCGGCTCAATATTTGAAAGCAAAACTTCTCAAATATTGAGCCAGACATCTTAACTTACTGATAAAGTGGTTTATATAAACTAACGGAATAGTCAGATCTTCAGGCAGCGTCTCAGCAACCGTACATTAACGTACAAACCTGTCCGCTTTTGAACAAAGGCCGGCAACGGTTCAGCCTTTAATAGAATCTATTATACGGGCCATTTTCAGGCTCACATCGGTACCGAACACATCCTTCTGAGTTTTGGGAGGTGAAAACGAAAGTATCTTATCGCATATATCCTTATCTGAAGGATTAATAAGCAGGTTCCATTTTTCATTGACTGTTTCAAGCCATTCGGTTTCCGTGCGCAAGGTAATACATGGCCTCTTGAGAATATATGCTTCCTTCTGTATCCCGCCCGAATCGGTTATTATCCTCTTGCTGTATTGTTCAGTTACGATAAAATCAATATAACCCAGCGGTATTGTCAGTACAATATTCTTAACATCAAGCCCTGAATCCTCCAGCACCTTCTTTGTCCTGGGATGCACCGGAAAGATAATAAGTTCGCCGAGGTCATCAAGCTGACCGAGAATATTGGAAAGCACCTGAGGATTATCGACGTTGTAATTGCGATGCAGTGTCAGAAGATTAAATTCCTTGTTCTCAAGGTCAAGATCATGTATAATGGTTGATTTCTCCATTGCAACCGGCAGGTTTTGTTTTATGGTATCAACCATAATATCACCGGTAATGTATGTCCTGTCCTCCAGTCCTTCACCCTTAAGAAGGCCGGCGGCACTCGTTGTGGGGGCAAAAAGGAATTCCGAGATATGGTCTGTAACCACCCGGTTTATCTCCTCGGGCATTTCCTTATTATAACTCCTGAGTCCGGCCTCTACATGTACCAGAGGGATTGTCAGCTTTGAAGCCGCCAGTGCTCCCGCCAGAGTGGTATTGGTATCGCCGAACACAATAACAATGTCGGGCTTTTCCTTCAGCATAACATCCTCCAGTGACTTCATCATATCACCGGTTTGTTGTGCATGCGACCCTGACCCTATGCCGAGATGGTAATCGGGATTTCTCATGCCAAGGTCAGAAAATATCTGCTGGGACATGGCAAAGTCATAATGCTGCCCTGTATGAACAATTACCTCCTGATGGTTCGTGTGGAGTTTTTCAGATAACGGGGCGAGCTTGATGAACTGAGGCCTTGCCCCAACAATTGAAATGATCTTCATAAATTTCTGTTATAGATTATCTTTGCGGATGTTTGCTGTATCTTCCCTGAATAAAGTCATATGCTCTGCTGTTTCACGTACCAGCCTCTGAACCTCAAGTCCGTGATGCAAATCCGGCACCGTAGCAAGTTTATCTTTTCCCGTAAGGAAAACATAATGAGCATGTATCAATGCACGCAACCATCCTGCCGGTACATGCCCGCTTGGAAAACTGGTAACCGGTTTGTAGCTGCTTCCGGTAAACCGTGTAGACCAGTCGCCGCTCTCTTCAAAGAAATAGTCGAACCGGTCGGGGTTTAATGAGTTGTATTTAAGCGTTCCTCTCTCACCAAATATTTCAAATGCCATCATATCTCCTATTCCGCTGCTCACCCTGCTGGACGAAACATTGCCCACGGCATGCGATTTGGGGTCATAGACAGATATCTCCGAATACAGATCTGAACCAGGCGATACATCGGTATAGCTTCCTGACTGTATGGCAGATCTGATCTGAACCCCCTCGCCAAGAAATGCTACCATCAGACTGAGTGCATGTGACCCCAGATCGGCCATGGCACCGCCATCCGGAGCATCGGTAAGTCGTGTCCTCCTTTTGTTCCTGTAAGAGATATCCAGATAATCGCTGTGCTTCAATGTAAAGCTGAAGTGCAAGGGCCTGCCGAAGTCTTTCTCCCGCCACCAGCTCAGCGCCTCCCTTATTGCAGATCCCATCAGGAACTGAAATCCAACCTGGATGATTTTATCACCATGATTCTCACTGAGGATCCTTCCGATCTCCATCTCTTCGCTATGATTTGAACAGACTGGTTTCTCGAGATATATCCTCTTTACTGCGGGCATTGAAAGGGCCGCTTTAAGCTGGGTGAAATGAACATTGTTGGGACCGAGTATAAATACCGTGTCAATATCTGCCGATGATGTCAATTCGTCAACCGTCAGCGCTGACCCGAATTCAAATTCCGAAGCGAATGAATTACGGCTTTCTGCTCGTGCAGAGGTAACTGCAGCCAGATTGAATTCCGGTGGTTCAGGATAGAAATATTTAAGAGAGTTAAGTGCAAAAACATGGGACCGCGCTATTCCGCCTGCACCCAGGAACCCTATATTGGCTTTGTTCATAAGATCTTGGTTACAGGGGATTTGTCAGATCAAAGACGGCTGCAAACACAACCTCTTCGTGATAGAGAAGCTGATAGGTCATTGTGCTCATGTCCTCAGCCAGAATAATTCTCCATTCACGGTTAAAGATATCCTCCAGCAATTCAACCGTATATTCATCAGCAGGGAATTTCTGCATGTATGCAGTACCCGTACCATCGGCATATCCGCCGTAAAGTGTCTGCTCCTCAGGTGTTCCGTCCTCATGCCTGTAGTCATGCCTGAACCTTAGTCCCCGTTCCTCAACCAGGAACATCCATGTTCGCGATCTGTCGTCATCCAGGTGAAAAGGAATATGGACCCTGTCATCCTCACATACGGTTACATGCATTACAAAATCCTTATCAGCCCAGCTCTCCCGTCCGGGAGCCATATAAGTCTCCTCTCCCCTGAAAGAACTGCCGCAAAGGCCTGCAAGATTATCAAGAAAGGCCCTTTCGGCGGCTGTCAGCGATGATTCAAGTGCTTCAACCCTGACAACCATATCTTCGGCTGAACGTTGATCCTCCTGGCCACGTTGTCCGCAGGCCAGTACCATTATAGAAACTATAAATAAAAAAAGCGATTTTCTGATCATGATTTATTTTATCTTTTGATGGGTTACTTTATCTCCAGTGATTTTGGTGCTGCAAGATAAAAAATATTTTTCACCCTGCATATGATCCCGGATAAAGAAAAAACAAATGGCGAATATGTAAATAAAAAAATCAGGCACCCCGGTTTCTGTTCCATTGTGCCTGATTGGCTGTGTTATACCTGATTGCCTTTACTATACTATACCTGACTTCCTGTATTATACCTGATTGCCTGTTCTTTGATCCTGATATATTACAAAATCTGGCCTCTACTCAGTTTCCCAGGGTATTATCCTGAAAAACAGTCCCGGAGCTTCGGTAAGCACATAGATATATCCGTCAGGACCCTGCCTTACATCCCTGAATCTGGCGAACCCGTCGAGAAGATATTCTGTATCTGTTACCTCATTTCCGTCAAAGACGACACGATGGATATGCTGTCCCGCAAGGGCACCAACAAGCATATTCCCTCTCCAGGCCGGATATCTGTCACTGTCCACAAAAGCCAATCCGCAGGGTGCTATTGAAGGAGTCCACTGAAGGATTGGATCTTCCATCCCCGGCAGTGATGTTTCCTCTGTAATGATGGAGCCGTTATAGTTCACACCATAGGAAGCCTCCGGCCAGCCATAATTGAGTCCCCGTCTAACAAGATTTATCTCATCACCACCCATGGGACCATGTTCGTGAGACCACAACTGGCGGGTATCAGGATGAAGTCCCATTCCCTGGATATTTCTGTGTCCATACGACCATATCTCAGGTTTGGCACCATCAACATTTACAAAAGGGTTGTCGGCCGGCACACTGCCGTCATCATGAATCCTGAGCACTTTGCCGTTGTGGTTTTCGAGGGTCTGTGCGTTGTTCATAACGCCACGGTCACCAATTGTTGTAAAAAGATAACCATCATCGTCAAATACTATCCTGCTGCCGAAGTGATGACCAGCTGAGGTTGCAGGTTCACCCTGAAAGATCAGCTCCATCTCTGTAAAACTGTTTCCAGTAAGCTTACCCCGCGATATTGAGGTGTTGCCGGTTCCTTCCTCTTCCCCGTAAGGTGAAGCATAGGCAAGATATATCCATCCGTTCTCATCATAATCAGGATGGAGAACCACATCAAGCAGACCTCCCTGACCATGGTCCCAAATCTCAGGTATACCCTGAACAGGAGCGTCCCTCAGCTCTCCCATGGCAAAGACACGAAGCCTTCCGGGTCTTTCAGCAATAAGGATCCGTCCATCCGGAAGGAATGCCATCCCCCACGGATTTTCCAGTCCCGTTGCAAGAGTATCAATAGTTATTGATATCTCCTCAGTATCAATTAAATCTACAGGTATCTCCTGCTCGCTGTTGCAGGAATTGAAAACAAAAACCGAAAAAAAGGCGAAAACTGCAATTTTATACATAATCTAACTGTTTTAAGATTTCAA
>SKND01000002.1 GCA_007120695.1 Bacteroidales bacterium
AAATGCGGACAATCCTGCAACCTGTGAATATCGGGCCAGCGTGAACCCTCCATAACCAACTCTATCCTGCGTTCCCACAATATCGCTTCAAGAACATTTACAGCATCACTGCCAAAATCTGCAGTAAGATCATAGGATTGAGTCGCCGGATCAGCAAGTGAGCGGTCACGCACCATATTTAGATAAGTAAGGGCTGATGCCGCGTCTCCGCCACGTGCATATGCCTCTGCCAGGTTAAGGAGTACCTCGGGATAACGCATCATGGGTGAAAGATCATCCATCTCTGTAATCCGTTTGTACTTGTCGGTCAGAACACGTCCTGCAATCCAACGGACCATACGATCATCCTGTACCTCGGCACTGCTTCCGACCCTGCGCTTGTCATCGAGCAACCACCAGTTACTGCGCCATATTATCGGACTCATTGATACCAGGTTCCTTCTGTTATACTGGGAGGCAAGGGCTCCGTTAACGGAAGGATAATTGGTCTCAGAACTGGCCATTCCGTAGATATGCTCATTGCTGTTATAGGCTCCTCCCACGAAGGCAGTCCACGGATCAGCATGTAAGGAGTAGCTTTCCGAGTAAGGGCCTGTTACAAATTTCAACCCTTCGGTAATAACGGCAGGAAAATTCCACATGTGTTGATGAATGCGTGATTTGTATGCTGCCGCAGCCTCTTTTGTGCCCTTGGACAGCCTTTCTACTCCTGTACGTTCAGCCTTTGTGGGTAAATTCTGTTCCGCATAATCGAGGTCCTCAAGTATCCATGCATAACATTCGGCAACCGTATGCCTTCCTGTTTCAAAACCTGTATCAATAGCATCCTGTGTGGTAAACGCAACCTTGTGATAGGGAACTCCCATATGAGAAGCATCACTGGTATGCCTGTAGGGGCGGGCAAACATCTTCAGCAACTCATGGTAGCCTGCCGCTCTTAAAAGCCTCGCTTCACCTTCATATATATTAGCCTGTTGCTGAGAAATAACACCATTCTCAGCAGCCTCCCTCACACCCTCTATTACAATATTGCAGCGATTGAGCATCCTGTATGTGTCGGACCAGTAAAAGGCATTATTTGCCGTTGTTGGAGTATAGGTTGCCTGGTAGGTAATTGCATAAAACGCATACCAGTTGACAACATCTTCACCACGGTTATCGCCCTGCTGAACAAATGCAGCACCGAAAGGATAACCACGGCCACCACCAAATTCACCAAGCTGCGCGGCATTGTACATGCCATTAACCGAAAGGTTTATAAGCTCAGGCGTAGAAAAGGCAGTAGCATCTGCTATCTGGTCGAAAGGCTCCAGATCAATGATATCATCGCAAGAGGTGAACATCAATCCCAGGGTAAATATCAAGCCCATGAATAGTATCCCGACTCTCTTTATATTTTTTTCCATATTTTTCATATTTAACTGTTTTATTTATTATAGACTCAGGTTCAGACCTACGGTAAGAGTACGCTGTCGCGGAGTTATGTTAAAATCGACTCCTCCTGACTCCATCTCCGGATCAACACCCGTATAGTCTGTAAACAGAAACAGGTCTGAGCCCTGGGCAAATACCCTTAACCTCTCAATACCTATGCGGTTAGAAACATCAGAAGGAAGAGTGTATCCTATTACCAGGTTCTGCAGCTTCAGAAAATCACCCTTCTCAACAAAGCGCCCGCTGGTACTATTCTGCTCATTTATGAAATTGGTCCTTCCGTGCCACAGCCGGGGTGTCCATCCGTCTCCCGGATTCTCAGCACTCTGCCATCTGCCAAGGAGTTCACGTCCATAATTTGTAAATGAATTGGCTACAAGGTCGGCGCGTGTGCGGTTCATTAAATAGTTACCTCCCGAATAACGGAACATAATATTGAAATCAAACTGCCTGAAACGTACCCTTGAACTTACCGCACCAAAATAGGTAGGCATTGACGGCCCGAAAATAATCCTGTCATCAGCGGTAAGACTTGCAGCATTATCAATATTCCCGGGATCGGCCGGGTTATATTCCCTGTAGTTCTGCGATGCAATATTACCTTGTACCATTGCACCGTCAACTTTTCTGTAGATAGGGTTGCCGTTGGCAGTATTGACTCCAACATAATCATAACCATATATTGACCTTATGGATTCTCCCTCTCTTATGATATTGTATGCGCCTGTTATATCCTGGCCTTCAACAAGGGTGAGTATCTCATTTTCGGAAAGCGTCAAATTGGCATCAACCGACCATGAAAAATCGGCGGTGCGAACTAATACAGCCTCACCAGAAAATTCATGACCCCAGTTTTTCAGAGTACCTATGTTTTTACTTATCGAGTTGCCGGGAACTCCAAATGAAGCAGGTGTAGGAGCACTTAGAATAAGACCATCCTGATCATTCAAAAAGTAGTCATATGTAAACTGGTACCGGCCGTCGAACATGGATAAATCCACACCAATGTCAAACTTGGTACTGGTCTCCCACTGAAGAAGGTCATTGCCCATCTGTACAAAGGCAATACCAGTCTGATCTCCATACCTCACTCCCCCGTATAGGCCGGCATAGGGATAATTTCCTATGGAGGTATTCCCTACCTGTGCGTAAGAGGCCCTTACCTTCATGTCGGTTAGGAATGTCAGGTTCTCCATAAAGGATTCGCGGGAAACAGTCCAGCCTACTGAACCACCTGGAAACAGACCCCATCTGTTTTCATCCGGCAGAGAAGAGATACCGTCATACCTCATTGACCCCTGAAGAAAAAATCTGTCGTCGAAATTATAGTTCAGCCTTGCTGCGTATGATATAAAACCGTTCTGCTGCATGTTACCCGCTGACAATTGTGTGCCGTATGTTCCGGTAGTTAAATTGTGGCGGAAAAATGTGCTTGACATGTCTGTACCGCCAGCAAAAAAGTAATTACGCTCTTGCTGCTGGTATTCGTTTACAAGGGTCACTCCAATACTGTGCAAATCTGCAAAGGTTTCATTGTATGAAAGCACATTCTGCACATTCCATCTCACAATATTGGTCTGCGTGTTATAGATCCTTCCGTTAACTGTTGCTCCGTCACCATGCAAAGGATTCCAGTATAGATGTCCTTCGGTCATTGACATGTCAACACCAAATTGGGTCCTGAATGTAAGACTTGGAAGAATCTGTGCCATTGCATGAGTATTGGCAAGCGTCCTGAAAAGTTTCGAGCCGTATACGTTGTTGTCTATAACATAAATAATGTTGGGCAGGTTGTCGTCTATTGTCCTGTCATTAACACCCGGACCAACAAGCTGCCTGTTAATATTATCGATATTATACCCGGTTGGATCGTCTGCGTCATAAATAGGGGTGTTAGGCAACTGGCGGATAGCCGAAAATATGTTGCCCGACAGTGAATTCGCTCCCCGGTTAAGGTCATTGTACTTTGACCGTGCAAGTGATGCATTGGCACCGAAAGACAGCCAGTCATTAGCCTTCTGCTCTACATTGGCCCGGAAGGTGAAGCGCTCCATATCATTGGGCCTGGTCACACCCTCCTGATTTCCGTAACCCAGAGAGAAATAGTAATTTGTCTGTTCGGTTGCACCGGAAAGGTTAAGACTGTGATCTTGCTGGAATCCAGTCCTTAGTACCGCATCCTGCCAGTCAGTATTAAGGCCGGCAGGATTTGCAGCAGGTGCAGAACCGTCGGCAACCAGCATCTCATTGGCAAGCTCTATAAATTCAGTCTCATTGGTGAGATCAAATTTACTTACCGGCTGTGCTACGCCAACCCAGTTGTTGTAATTGACTCTGAACTGTCCCTGCTGACCACGTTTTGTGGTAATCAAAATAACCCCATTGGCAGCCCTTGAACCATAAATAGCAGTAGCCGATCCATCCTTTAGTATCTCGATGGACTCGATATCATTGGGGTTGATGTCTCCAAGAGCATTCACTGTTGCATAGCCTCCAACATTCCCGGTCAGAACCGGAACGCCATCTACAACTATCAGGGGATAAGTGCCTGAAGATATAGATCCAATACCCCTTATCCTGATCCGGGGAGCCTCGCCCAGAACACCCGATGTAGAGGTTACCTGAACACCTGATGAGCGTCCGGCAAGTTGTGTGTCAAAACTGGGTGCGGCAAGAGATGCTATATCTTCCCCCCTCACCTGGGATATGGATCCTGTTACCTCCCTTTTCCGCTGAACACCATAACCAACCACAACAAGCTCGTCCAAGGCAATTGCACTCACAAGGAGCTGAACATTTATCGTGGTCCTGCCTTCAATGGCTACTTCCTGGGTCTCATACCCAACAAAGCTAAAGATAAGGGAGTTGGCACCAGCAGGCACATTAATGGAGTACCGACCGTCAAAATCAGTGACAGTACCCGTTGTGGTACCTGTCACAACAACAGCTACCCCGGGCAGGGAAAAGCCGTCTTCGGCACTGGTTACAGTACCGGTAATCTGCACCGTTTGTGCATGCAGGGTAAACAATCCGCAAAACACAAAAAGAGACAGAATAAAAGTCAATTTTCTCATAAAGTTTAATTTAGGTTAACAAAAAGTAAATACCGTTAATTGTTGCCGGTAGTTATGACAGCGGGAATGCCATAATCACTTCAATGCAACAGAAATACTCAATTATCTTAGACAAATGTAAAAAAAATTATGTTAACTAATCATAAATCTGAGGGTTTTAGGATTTACAGATAGTAACTTATCACCAAAAACAACGTAAAACTCTTTATATGTAATACTTATATGGAAGAAGCATTTTCCATTGATTCATTCCAAATAAAAAACAGGCCTCCAGCCGGGCTATCCGGCTTGAAGACCTGTTTCTTCAGTACTTAGGGGTTTCCCCTGTTTATATCTATTAGAATCCGTATTAGTTAACTCCGGTTCTTGTATCCCACCACATTTTCCTGCCCCACATGTGATTCACAATGCCATCAAGTTTAGGAGCAATATTGACGCTGTTAAGGTTAATCTCATCTACCGGGTAAGGATATC
>SKND01000096.1 GCA_007120695.1 Bacteroidales bacterium
GAATAATTAAAACTCAACAGGGTGGCCCCCGTTGTTCCATCCGTCTGATCCGTCAGAAATTTCTCCTCCCAGCTGTCCCACTTTTTCTTCTTGTAAAGCGCATATGCAAATGCCCCAAGCAGAGGTATACTTATCAGGTTCCGTAAAAGCTCGCGCCGGTGTTTAACTGAAACGTTCCGGTCAGCTCCCAACAGTGGTGCCTGGGGTGCTTCCTCCTTCCAGCGTTTTATGAGCCGGTCGACTCCATATGTAAAACTGCCGGGAAGCAAGGCAAAAACCGCTAAAACAAATGCCTGTATCAGGTTTTTGTTCACCCAGAGATAGCTTCCTTCAGAAAACGAACCATAATAAAAACCCGGGATCGGCGGATAAGCAACATAATAGAACAGAAGCAGGACTATCCCGGCAACAGAGATCCATCGTGTAAATAACCCGATAAAGAGGAATAAACCGATTATGATCAGTCCCCATACATTAATAAAATCAACCGTTGCCATTAAAAAGGAAGAGCCGGCAATCCACTCAAAAAAACCGGAAAATATCCACCTGGAACCCAAAAGATAGTATTTGGCGCTCCACCCGGGCTCCAGCAACTTATCAATACCTTCATACAGAAAAAGCCATCCGGTCAATATCCGCAGGGCAGAAAGAAAATAGTTTACTGCATCCTTCATTTGTCAAAGAATTAAGAAATACTTTTTATGTAACTACAGTTTCTCTGGCGATAAATTGCTGATAATAATGAGGAATAACAAAATAGAAAATTATGCGAATCATATTTAAACACCTGCCTTTAAGTTAGTTACAAAACAAATGCGAAATATATAACATACTCAAGGTACAAATATTTAAAAAGAGTTTCAAGTGAAAAGATTTTCCAACCAACAGGTTTCTCAATTTCAACCAATAAGTCAACATCACTTTCTGATGAATAACTTCCAACAGAAAAAGAACCAACCAATCAATCCAATTCAAGCTCATCGTTCATCTCCTTCTGAAGATCCAGAAGATCATTGAATAATCCGGTTTTGATATCCTGGTAATCGGGATCTTCAGAAAGATCATTTATTTCCCAGGGGTCATTCTCAAGGTCGAATAACAAGGTCTTATCAGCCGCGGGATATACAATGAGTTTAAATCCATCCTTCCGGATCATTCTTTGAAGGTCCATGTAGCAGCCATAGATGGCATCGTAAAAAGATTCTGTCCTCGCCCCCCGCGCCAGATCCATAACACTATTAAACTGAACATATTCCGGCTTCTCAATTCCTGCAATATCCAGCGATGAGGCCATAACATCCTGGTAATAGATATCGGCGCTTACCTTCCTGTTTGCGGGGATATCCGGACCAGTAACTATAAACGGGACGCGAATACTGTGATCGTACATGTTCTGCTTCCCAAGCAGACCATGCTCACCAACCGCCAGTCCGTGATCGGAAGTAAAAAAGATGTAAGTATTCTCAGCCAGACCCGATCTCTCAAGTTCATCCAGTATAATGCCAATCTGCTTATCCATGTGGGTGATTATGGCATAATACTCCTGCCGGTTAACCTTTACGGCATATTCTGTGCGCGGAAAGGGGGCCAGCCGCTCATCCCTCAGGTTTTCACCGGAGCCAATCTCTTCCCTCCAGGGATAGCGTGGTTTAAAATTTTCGGGAACTGATATGTTCTCCAGTGGATACATATCCACAAACTCTTTAGGTGATTGCCTCGGATCATGAGGAGCGTTGAAGGCCAGGTACATGAAAAATGGCTTTTCAGATTCCCTGGCGTTATCAATAAATGATACCGCATCATCAGCCAGTACTTCACTCCAGTGAGTGCCTCCTTCCCAGAAACCTCCCCATTTTTCATCCCAGGGCTGCCATACGGTGTCATTTTCATGCAGCGGACGGTTATAACCTTCCGGAAAATCCTTAGGCATTCCCGGCCTGACATTTCTTACATGATCAAATACATCAACCGGATCTCTTTTAATATGCCATTTCCCTGTAAAATAAGTCTCATAACCGGCCTGCTGCATAAGATTGCCCCACAAGGGCCGGGATAACGGTTCATCCTGGTTCCGGTACTCATTTTCAAAACGGTGTGCATCCCAGACAAAAGAACCGGTTATCAGCATGGCTCTTGAAGGTACGCAGACTGCAGGACTCCAGGAACCCATATTATAGGCATGGGTGAATAATGTACCGCTTCTGGCAAGCCTGTCAATATTGGGAGTTTTAACCTCGTCGTCAATATGACCAATTGCCCTGAAGCATTGGTCATCGGAAAGAACCAATATAATATTAGGGGAAGAGGAGATCTCCTTTTCCATGGTGGTACACCCTGACAATATCGAGCTTCCCAGTAACAGGTATGATATTTTCATCCGTACAAATCAGGTTAATAAAGTTAATAATCAATAAATTATATTTAACAGGTAATTCATATTCGGTTTTTCAATCCATGAATGTCACATCTGTTTTATATACCTAAAAGTTAATTTTACGCATGTGAGATCGACGAAGTCAATCATCCATGCTTTATTGACCTTCGGTCGATTTCACAAGCAATATACTGTTCATTTGGCAATATTTTCCCGATGTGAAATTCATGTCTTTTTGTGTGACTTGATAAATGGATGATTCATTCGTTTATAATTTGAACAAGTAAAATAAAAACAAGGAGAAGTTTTGTGCTTTGTTTATATTTAAGTCGTTAACAAATAAACCAAAAAAACATCACTTTTCATATGAAAAACTATTTATTGTTAATTGGTTTGACACCACCAGGCTGTATCGGCGGATGTACTGCTGAAATACCAGACCAAAAGAAACCCAATAAGATATATTGCAAATCATTTCTTATTTTTGCACAACAGCTAACATTACCTGCAACATTTTAATACCAAAAAATATCATGTCAGTAAATTATTCTATTCGTTTTGCCAGCCATCCCGATGATTTTAAACTTTATGATACGGAAAGGATTCGTAAAGAGTTCCTGATCTCCGGCCTCTTTGTTCCTGAAACTATCAGCATGGTCTATTCCATGTACGACAGATTTATTGTCGGTGGCATACTCCCGGTTAGTCGGAAGTTGAAGCTGGAGACTATTGATCCGGTCAAAGCTGATTTTTTTCTCCACCGCCGTGAGATAGGTATTATCAACGTGGGAGGAACCGGAAATATCATCGTCGATAGCAAACTCCATACCCTTAAATACAAGGAAGCATTATATATCGGCAGCGGCGACAAGGAGATCTTTTTTAGCAGTGAAGATAAGTCCTCCCCTGCGCGGTTTTATTTCAACAGTGCCCCGGCCCACAAAGCCTTCCCGGACAAGCATGTGACACTTGCCGATGCGCAGGTGGTGGAGCTTGGCTCCCTGGCGACATCCAATCACCGTATAATCAATAAATTGCTGGTGAATGAGGTGATTGAATCTTCCCAGCTTCAAATGGGTATGACCGAGCTTAAAACAGGTAGCGTATGGAACACCATGCCACCGCATGTACATTCCCGCAGGATGGAAACCTATTTTTACTTTGAGGTACCCGATGAACAGGCCATCAGTCATTTCATGGGTGACCCCGGGGAGACACGCCACATCTGGATTAAGAACGAGGAGGCCATCCTGTCACCATCATGGTCGATCCACGCTGCTGCGGGAACATCCAACTATACCTTTATCTGGGGTATGGCAGGTGAGAATCTGGACTATGCTGATATGGACCATTTGAAAATCCATGACCTGAAATAGCATTCCGATTATTAAACTGATCCCGGGAGAAACCACTTTAAAACATTTTAATCATGTCACTTAGTTTATTCGACCTGAATGGGAAAACCGCCCTGATTACCGGAGCTACGCATGGTTTGGGCATGGCAATTGCAAAGGGATTGGCTGCTGCCGGAGCCGGCATTGTGATTAACGGCAGGTTTCCTGGCAAGCTTGAAGCCGCGCTGAAAGAATTTTCCGCCTGCGGGATAAGTGCCACCGGCTACCTGTTTGATGTGACCGATGAAAAAGCGGTCATAGATAACCTCACAAGGATAGAAAAGGAGGTTGCTCCCATAGACATTTTA
This sequence comes from Bacteroidales bacterium, assembly GCA_007120695.1. Lineage (GTDB taxonomy): Bacteria > Bacteroidota > Bacteroidia > Bacteroidales > PUMT01 > PXAP01. Next base: position 4,077 of record SKND01000096.1, read on the forward strand.
GTGAACAATGCAGGTATCATCAAACGGATTCCAATGGTGGAAATGGAGGTGGAGGAGTTCAGGCAGGTCATTGATATTGATTTGGTGGGGCCCTTCATAATGGCCAAACACTTGGTCAGAAGCATGATCGCCCGCAAGTCAGGTGGCAAAATCATCAACATGTGTTCCATGATGAGCGAGCTTGGACGCAACACAGTTTCTGCCTATGCAGCAGCCAAAGGAGGACTGAAAATGCTGACCCGTAATATGGCCACAGAATGGGCCAGTTACAATATACAGGCCAACGGCATAGGTCCCGGTTATTTTGCCACAGCCCAGACTGCGCCGATCCGTGTGGACGGGCATCCCTTCAATGAATTCATCATCCACCGGACGCCGGCCGGACGCTGGGGTGAGCCTGAAGAGTTACAGGGCGCTGCTATCTTTCTAGCCTCTGCAGCATCCGATTTTGTGAACGGGCATATCCTCTATGTGGACGGTGGAATCCTGGCTACGATCGGAAAACCAGCCAATGAGTGAGGTTATGTTTTGTCAATTAAATTCATTATTGATATCTGCTCAGTAATTCTGCAACTCTTTCGTGCCCGTTAAGACGGGCAAACCATTTGATCTCCCATTGCATCCACCTGCAAAAAATGTGGTAATCAAACAAAAAATAGTGGCATTTAAAAGTATTAATCGCATAAACTTAAGTTTTAATAATCTAATTTCTTTGCCAGGGAATAGCACCAGCCTTGCGAATATATTTAGATAAAAACAACATATTGCTATTCAATTCTCTTCCTGTCCGGTGTTTCTTTAGACACTTCAAGAATTTCCTGCAGGCTTTTTACTTTATCCGGATTATCCAGATAAAGATTTTCTGATTCCAGGCTATCCGTAAGTATCTGGTAAAGCTGTCC
>SKND01000372.1 GCA_007120695.1 Bacteroidales bacterium
ATGACTGGATCCACTCAAATACCCGCTGGAAGACCTTCAAGCACTCCTGTGGGGCAATATTTGATCTGATTCCGAATTTAATAGATGCGGGATTCGATATTCTGAATCCGGTTCAGATAAGCGCCACGGGTATGGATCCGGCAAAACTAAAGAAAGAGTATGGTGATCATCTTGTTTTCTGGGGAGGAGGTGTTGATACACAGCAGGTACTGGCATTCGGGACACCGCAGGAGGTCAGGGAGCAGGTTTTGGGCCAGTGTGAAATCCTGGGCAAAGATGGAGGATTTGTATTCAGTACCGTTCATAACGTACAGGCAAATGTGCCGGTTGAAAACCTGGTGGCTATGCTGAATGCCGTCAGAGAATTTAACGGAAATAGTTAACAATGTGGTCATTTTGATCAAAATATTATTATGGTAAGATCCATAATACCAATGATTTAATTTTAATATCTGCTTATGAAGAAAATAATAGGAATAGATGTCGGCGGAACTGTTATCAAGGGTGTTGTGGTAACTGAAACAGGAGAAGTGCTTGTTCAGAAAACATTGCCTACCAATGATAAAGGCAGCTTTTCCGAATGGAAGGAAATTACAAGGCAACTGGTGCTGGAATTGAAAGCAGCATGTAAGGAGACTTCGTGCCTGACAGGACTTGCCGCCCCGGGAATTCCTGATGAGCTGCACTCTGCCATATCATTTATGCCGGGCCGGCTTGAGGGGATAGAAAACTTTAACTGGGGTAACTATTTTGGCGACAAGGAAGTATTTGTTCTGAACGATGCTCATGCCGCCCTGATGGCAGAATTCAGCTTCGGAGCAGGCAGGGAACTTCAGAACATAGTGTTACTTACCCTCGGTACCGGTGTCGGAGGCGGTATATTGATCAACGGTGAGTTGTATACGGGACAGGGGCTTATGGCGGGTCATTTCGGACACATTACCATTGAAGCAAGCAATGGCGAGACCGGGATCACAGGTTCGCCCGGAACCCTGGAGCAGGCTATCGGTAACACCACCGTAGGAAAAAGAACTGCAGGACGATATGACTCCACTTCAGAGCTTGTTGAGGCATATGAGAGAGGAGACAGCTTTGCAACATATGTATGGCTTGACTCGGTGCGCAAGCTCTCACTTGCCATTTGCTCGATATCCAACTCAATATCTCCCGATGCAGTGATCCTGGGAGGAGGAATTACCAATGCCGGCGATAGTCTGTTTAACCCGTTAAATGATTTTATGGATGTTTATGAATGGAGGCCCGGCGGGAAGAAGACCCGGATTATGCAGGCACAGTATTCAGAACTTTCCGGTGCGGTGGGGGCTGCAGCTTTTGCACTGGCGAGAAGTTCAAAAGGAAGTAAAGGCAGTGTAAAAAGGTAGTTTTTACATGTAGTATTTGGTATGTTGTAATAAAGCAGCCTGATAGTTTATAATTCATCTGTAAGCCAAAATTTTATCAAAATATAATAACCAAAATTTCAACTTACAGAAGGAACCGCTTCGCTTTATCATGAATTTGTATTTTGCATTTTATAATGTAATTAATAACCGGTATATTCCGGATTAAACGATTTTTCACTTTACTTTTTAAAAATGAAGAAAACTGCTGGCTCCCTTTTGGTAATAACCCTGTTTCTGACGGGTATCTTTTACTCTTGCCAAACTTCAACAGATGAATGCAGGGCTGTTAATCTTAAAACAGAATACCTGGTCAATCCTATCGGACTTGATACACAGAATCCCCGGTTTACCTGGCAGATGGAAGACGTCAGGGAAGGAGCATTGCAAACCGCCTACAGGATCGTTGTAGGTACCGATCCGGCCGAAGTTGCCGAAGGCAATGGCAATAAGTGGAATACGGCGAGGGTCCGATCGGATAATATCAGGGTGGTGTATGACGGACCGGAACTGCAGCCTTTCACCCGCTATTACTGGTCGGTCGATGTATGGGACAAAAACGGTAACAGGTCGGCCGAAACTGCAACCGCCTGGTTTGAAACCGGCATGATGGATCCATCCGGATGGAAGGGGGCATGGATAACCGATACGCGTGACGCAGACCGCAAGCCTGCCGGTTACTTCCGGAAGGATTTCACCCCATCGTCACCTGTTAAGGACGCCAGGGTTTATATTGCTGCTGCAGGGTATTATGAGCTGTTCCTCAATGGTGAAAAGATGGGTGATCATATGCTGGACCCTGCAAAGACCCGTTACGACAGGCGGATAATGTATGTTACCCATGATGTGACTGAAAGTCTCAGGCCGGGAGATAACACCCTTGGCGTTACTCTTGGTAACGGCTGGTATAATCACCAGAGTACGGCGGTCTGGTTTTTTCATGAGGTGCCCTGGAGAGCAAGGCCTTCATTCTGTGCCGACCTCAGGATAACTTATGAAGATGGTACCATGGAAATCATCAGTACCGGAAATGACTGGAAGGCCGCGCCGGGACCAATTATATTCAACAGCATTTATACCGGCGAACATTATGATGCAGGGCTGGAACAGCCCGGTTGGGATAATCCCGGTTTTGACGCCTCGGGATGGTTTGATGTGACTGTTGTTCCGGCTCCTTCTCAGAATATTGTTGCCCAGGCAATGCATCCGGTAAGAAAAACTGAAAAGATCCCGGCTGGCAGCATGGTAAAGATAAACGACAGGACATATGTTTTTGATCTGAGGAGGAATATTTCAGGTGTTGTCAGGCTTGAGGCAAGCGGGGAGGAGGGAACGGTTATCCGGCTAAAGCATGGCGAGAAGCTTGATGCTGCAGGCAGAGTAGACCAGTCCAATATAGACCAGCATTATCGTCCGCAGGACGATTCGGATCCTTTCCAAACAGATATTTTTATCCTTTCGGGGAAGGAAAAGGATGTGTTTATGCCACGCTTTAATTACAAGGGTTTCCAGTTTATAGAGGTTACTGCGGACAGGCCCCTGGAGTTGACAAGGGAGAGCCTTACCGGGTATTTTATGCACAGCGACGTTCCAGTTGCCGGCAAAATACATACTTCGAGTGAGGTCATCAACAGGTTGTGGTGGGCCGGAAATAACTCATATCTGGCAAACCTGTTCGGATACCCTACAGATTGTCCCCAAAGGGAGAAGCTGGGATGGACAGGAGACGGACATATAGCAATTGAAACCGGTCTTTTTAATTTCGACGGTATAACGGTTTACGAGAAATGGATTGCCGACCATCGCGATGAGCAGCAGCCCAACGGGGTGCTGCCTGCCATTATTCCTTCAAGTGGCTGGGGGTATCACTGGGCGAATGGCGTGGACTGGACCTCGAGCCTGGCAATTGTTCCCTGGAACATATATATGTTTTACGGCGACAGCAGGCTGCTTGAGGAGACCTATGACAATATTGTGAGGTATGTCGATCATATTAATTACCTGTACCCGGAGGGACTGACAAACTGGGGGCTCGGCGACTGGGTGCCGGTGCGGTCAAGGGCTGATGTTGAGCTTACTTCTACCGTTTACTACTATGTTGTTGCCTCAATACTGGCAGATGCAGCGCAGCTGTTTGAAAAACCGGACGATCACAATAAGTATTCAGCGCTGGCAGAAAAGATCAAAGCTGCTTTTAATGATAAGTTCCTCGACAGGGAAGCAGGCATTTACGGAAGCGGATACCAGACCGAAATGAGTATGCCTCTGTTTTGGGGACTGGTTCCCGGAGATTTGAAGGGACTTGTTGCCTCTAATCTTGCCGGGATGGTGGCTGATAATGATTATCATATTGATGTGGGACTGCTTGGCTCCAAGGCCCTGCTGAATGCACTCAGTGAGAACGGTTATGCCAATGTTGCATGGAAGGTTGCCTCGAAGGAGGACTATCCCTCATGGGGATGGTGGATAGTGAACGGTGCAACAACTTTTTATGAGAACTGGTCGATTGACGCCGACAGGGATATATCGATGAACCATATTATGTTTGGTGAGATAAGTGCATGGCTGTACAAGGCTCCCGGGGGAATACGCCCCGACCCTGAGAACCCGGGCTTCAGGAATGTTATCCTTAAGCCATATTTTGTCGACGGACTTGAACATTTTGAGGCTACCCATAATGGACCTTACGGAACCATATTGTCATCCTGGGAAAAGGGAGGTAACAAGATTATCTATAATGTATCCATACCGCCCAACAGTACTGCAACATTGTACCTTAAGGGCAGTTATACGGTACAGGAAGGTGAACCCGTATCTACACGGGATGTGTCAGGCATGGGTGATGTAAGCATTATAAACCTGGCTGCAGGAAATTATGTATTCCTGCTGGAGAATCATGCCGGGTATTGAAGTTCGAAATTACTCTCTTATCCGGAAACACAGCGATATTAACCAAATGACCAGATCTCAGGGTCATAATGAATTTACCACAATATTAATGCTAAGATTAAAGCTTCACTGGCAGATACTTATAGCACTGGTGCTGGGAATCCTCTTCGGGGTCTTTTTTGGAGAACAAACAGTATACATAGCCTGGATGGGTGACCTTTTTCTCCGTGCCCTGCGCATGATTATCATCCCCCTGGTTTTCAGTTCTATTGTTACAGGTATTGCCAATATCGGTAATGCAAGAAACATAGGTATGCTGGGAATGAAGACAATGGGTTACTACCTGTTCACCAGCACACTGGCAATCCTGACAGGATTGTTTATGGTCAATATTTTCAAACCGGGTGTTGATGCCGGCATCGAACTTACCCATGAGCCAGTGCTTGATGTTACCGAAGGGACACTTGGTCAGACACTTTTACGCATTGTGCCTGAAAATGTTTTTCTGTCTTTTTCAGATAACACCCAGATGCTGTCGGTAATCTTCTTCGCATTGCTTTTTGGGTTTTTTATTACCAGGGTTGAAACTAAGCATCAGGATTACCTGTCAGGTTTTTTCAGGGCTGTTTTTGAGGTGATGATGAAGGTAACCCTCTTTGTAATACGTTTCACTCCCCTTGGCATCTTC
>SKND01000019.1 GCA_007120695.1 Bacteroidales bacterium
GAATTGTTCATATGATTCCTGTTTTAGTTATTATTGAATTTTCCTGTTATCTGCAGTGTAATGTCTTGAATTTCGAATTTTTCTATTTTTTTATTTTTAAAATATTCATTGATGAGTTTGTCTAAAAGCTCATCTTCATAATCTTCAATTCGATCGGTTTCAGAGCAGTATAAATGATGGTGGTGTGACACAACAGCATCATAACGCATGATATCTTTATCGTTTTTGACTTTTTTCAGAAGGTTATTATCAACAAGTGAATCTAACACCTTATAAACTGTCCCAATCGCAATATTCGGATGATTTCTTCTGATGTAATCAATAATTTTTTCAGCAGTTGGGTGGTTGTTTAAATTGACCACAGCTTCATAAATCGCAACGCGTTGTGGTGTAACCTTTAAACCTTTTTGCTTTAATTGTTCGCGAAAAAAATCATTCGTCATAAATTATCTGATAATATTATTTATGTAAAGATAATTATTCTCATTTATGGATAAAATAATTTTAGAAATAATCCTAAAAATTTGCATTCATTTAAAATCTATTCTATATTTGTAGAACTCAATTACAAAACATAGAATGATGAAGCTTTCAAAGACCGAAGAAAAGTTGATGGAACTTATCTGGAAAAGAGAAAAAGCATTTTTAAAGGATCTTGTTGAAGGTTTTCCGGGCCAGAAACCAGCAGCTTCAACAATTGCTACTCTCTTAAAAAGGATGCAGGATAAAGGGTTTGTAGGGTATAAGCTTTATGGTAACTCAAGACAATACTTCCCGCTGGTAAACAAAGTGGATTACTTTTCAAAGCAAGTGAAGGGAATTATACGGGATTATTTCGGCGATTCAGCTCTTCAGTTCGCATCATTCTTTACATCAACAAGCAGTCTGACCGAAAAGGAATTAGAGGAGCTTAAGAAAATAATAGAGAAGGAAATCAATAGAAAGAAACAATGATAACCTACATCATTAAAGCAATCCTGTTTTCCGGGCTGCTGCTGGCCATCTACCACCTCTTCCTCGAAAGAGAAAAGATGCACCGCTTTAACAGGTTCTACCTGCTGCTAAGCATCATTCTTCCCTTTGCCGTTCCCCTGGTACCCGTTGAAACCGGTTCGCCGCTTTTGTCTGCTTTTGAATCAATTATTCCGGCAGCAAATAAACTGCCGGTGACTGACCTGAAAAGTAGCTTTTTACCTGCTGCCCTGGCAGATGAAAGCAGTACCGACAACAATAACAGCAGCATCAACATAAGAAGTACCGGCAACAACGGCATAAGAGGACATGATAATAACACCACAAGCAGACCCGGCATTGCCGGAACCAACTCACAAAATGACGCCATAGCAGTGAACAGCCACGGAATACCCGGCTCTGACAATTACAACAAAACCTTAAGTAATAACAAAGGGATTACTCTTCATGGGAACCTTAACGACGAAAGTAATAATAACAGCGGAGTGGGCGGAGACGGCTTCAGGAATATGAATCAAAGGCTGTTGGGCAACCTTTTGCTTTTTGTTTATCTGGTAATTACAACAGGCCTGTTTTTAAGGTTCTCAGGGAATTTTCATGCTTTCCGTATGAAGATAAAACTAAACAGTGTGGTCCCCTACCACGAAGCAAAACTTGTACTTACCAAAGAGGGCATTAATCCATACAGCTTCTTAAATTACATCTTCGTTAACGAGCAGGAGTTTAAAAACAATACAATAGAACTGGCGGTACTGGAACATGAACTTACCCATATCAGGCAAAAACACACAATGGATATTCTGTTCTTTGAGCTGGTGAGAATCTTTGGGTGGATAAACCCTTTTCTACCTCTTTACCGGAATGCTCTCCGCCTAAATCACGAATTCCAGGCAGATGAATGCGCGGTAAAGAAATTCCGTGACCCGGCCACCTACCAGATGCTCCTCTTAGAAAAAATCAGACAGGAGAACAACCTGATCCTTTCAAGTCCCTTCGATTTCATTATGATAAAAAAAAGAATGATTATGATGAGTAAAAAAGCTTCACCAAAAAGTGCCGTATCAAAACAACTTGCTTTGATACCTGTAACAGGGTTAGCAGCCATGCTGTTTATGAACATAACGGTGGCCACTGACATCGAAGCGTCTGCGGAACCACAATCCGCAAACTTTGACATCATTTCTTCCGAAGCAAATATTGAGACAGAGGTGGGTAACAAGTCAGTTATTGATCCGGAAGACAGAAAACAGATACAGGCACCGCCGCCACCTTTTTCAGATGATTTTTCCCCGGTTCCGCCAACAAGGGCAGATATTAAATCGGTTCAGCCATCACTGTATCTTGTCTATATTGATGGCTGGATTGTGGACAACAGCATCCTTGAATACTATGAGGAAATTGATTTTGCTCATCACCATGTTAGTGATATAAGTGAAAGGTCAGTTTATCACGGCAAATTTGATTCCACAGCAGTATTCTATACGCACGCATATTACAATAAGCACCGGGGATTAAAATTTGAGCAATCAATACAGCCCGGTAATGGGGTGCCGCAAGAGCTACTGGTTGAATATGAAAAAATCATCAATAAATATACTCCGGCAAGCATGTCAGGAGGAGAACAAACACGAAATATCAATGAGAATATTTCTACGGACGACAGGTTGCGGCTTGAAGAGATCTATTTACAAATGACAATAGAACAAAGGAAAGATCAAAGGGTAGTATTCTGGTCATATCCTCCTGTTTCCAGAAATATACCTACATCAAATCAGTTCGAGTCCTTCAAGGACCCGAAGTTATACGGTGTCTGGATAGACGGAAACCGAGTTGACAACAGAGTGCTCGAAGATTATTCCCACACTGATTTTGCCAGGATGGGTATCAGCAGACTGATGAAGAATGCTAAAAACTATGGAAAACATGAATACCAGCTTGACCTGATGACTAATGGTTATTTTGAGGAATTCAGGAAGAAAATGTCAGGCCGGAAAGGAAACATGCTGATGTACAGGATCCGTGTAAACCAGGACGAAACATCAGAATTGCAACCTCCTGGTGAAGTGCAGTCCGGCACCATTTCCTGGGAGGTGTCGAAAAGAACTGACTCATCAGGCAATGAATTTAATGAGATAACCGGGGTGTTTGAAGGTTCAACTTCATCCGGCCGAACACAAAATCTATCGTTTTAACTTAGACCCAACCGGATTAAAGGAGTTATTTGCAGAGCTGTAACCCTGCTTAGTAAGAACATCGCTAAAACCGGACTTTCAACCAACGGAGGAGGTGGCTTTAAGTCTGTTAAAAACCCCTTCAAACTATACTAATGAATGCACAACATCTTCCAACAGTTTAAGGGTTCCTTCTACAGGATCGCCTCCACCTTCATATTCAACAGAAATATATCCCTCATAATTATATTTATTCAAAATATGTGTACATCTCGCAATATCAACATCGGGAAACCTTGTCCACCTTTTGGCATGAATCATCGATGTTGCTTTGGGAACAAGCATCTCCAAACCGTGATATAACATATATTCATGCTCCCAATTGCAATAATCTGGAGCAGCTTCACAATACGGACTGTTAACCTCATTGATTATAATAAGTATATTTTGAGGATGAGCTGCCAGACCCCAATGGTTTTCTATTGTTACTTTCACACCGGTTTTCTCTCCATAATCAGCTAGTTCCTTAAACGATTCTATTGCATTTCTTAAATAGGGCACAATTTCAACATTCTGAGGATAACCTCCCTGAATAATGGATTCAGGCATTATTCGGGGACCTCCTGTATTTACTCGCATAGAAATTGCACCGATTTGTTTTGCAGCATCTAACCATATCTTGGCAACACGTATCCCTTCCCGCCTAAGTTCTTCATCCAAATCGGCAAGATTGCGTGGTGCATTATTCGAAATATGAGCCGTATAAACCCCTGATTCAACCATTTTTGACACAAAGCTGTCCAGGTAACGTTTTCCAGAAACTGAGGATGGATCAAATTCTCCAGATCTTACCTGACCATCTCTTTCTATGCGAGTAAACATTGAATCATCAGTAAAATCACCAAATAATGAATTCCACAAGTCCATTCTGTCAACCCCCGGATAAGTATCTTTTGTAAAATTAGGAAAATCAAGAAGAGTAATTTCGCCATACTTTTCCTTAAGCCTCACAACCTCCGGATTTTCCTGCAAAGTACGCCTCTTGAATAATCGATTTACTGCATAGCTGTTGGAAGCCATGCTTTTAAGCTTTTCCGATCTGGTACGAAGTCTGCGGCTTCCTCTGAATGATTGTGCATCAACTGCAGAAAAGCCTAACCCGGTTAAACCTATAGCGCCTATCCCGGCAGTTCTTAAAAAACTTCTGCGACTTTTTGAACTATCTATCTTAACTCCTGATTGTAAATTATCCTTTTTCATAATATTTAATTTGGTGAACTTGAATACTCCCGGATAAATTGCTTCATTAGTAGCTGATACATCTTCATCAGAGAACAAATTGGGTGTTGTATCATTGTGAGGTAATCAAATTTAATTATTTTTTTTCACATTTCATATCGGAAAAACAGACTGAAAAAATTATATCTGGCATTCATCAGATTGGAAAGGAATTATCTGAGATCAACCTGATCCATAAAAAATAACTTGACTAGTGTGCCGGGAAACTTAAATAGATACCAAATAAAGAAACATAATAGCTTGGGACTGCTCTGATTTTCCTCTATCTCAGCTTTAAAGTATTGGTTTTGAGTTATAATTTTCCTTTCAGCACTTTCTCCCCTGCCATATTCATTGAAATTGCACCCAGTGGTGCAGTGATGACTATTGCCAGTACTGCCAGGGTCAGGATAATTTCACCGGCAGGGGCGCCCATGGCAAGGGGAACGGATCCTATGGCTGCCTGAACGGTGGCTTTCGGACTGTATGCCAGCATGCAGAACCCTTTTTCCTTTAGTGAGAAGTTTGTCCCGGCAAGGGAAAAATATACGCCAA
>SKND01000130.1 GCA_007120695.1 Bacteroidales bacterium
AGTAATAATAACGAATTAAAAGGTTATAATTTTTGATAATTTAAACTACTGTAATGATAGAGTACAAATTCAATGAGGAATTGCAAATCCTTGAAGTATTCTATGAAGGCACCATCAGTATTAGTGATTTGATAGATTATGGAAACAGCGTTTTCTCCGATGAATCATTACCAAGAGATCTGCGAATTCTTACTGATGCGTCAAAGGCTAGCTATATTATATTACCCGGGGAGATTCAGCAAATTATTAAGTTGACGCTGCAGCATATCAAGCCTTATAATAAGGTCAAAGCGGCCTTTATTCAATCAAAACCGATAGAGACTGCACTTTCTCAACTGCTTGAACTGGAATTTCAATCTGGTAAATATGAGCATTCAGTATTTTCATCACGTCAGGCTGCATTGCACTGGCTTTTGTCAGGATAGGCTTTTAAAATCCAGATGTTGCTGTCAGCTATCAAGCTGGCATATGATGCAGCTTCCATAAAATAATTGAAAGCAATTTCTATAAAAGAGTTAATTGATAAGCAGTAAGGAGTATAAACTCATACATTACTGTTAATATGACTTTGTATATAACTTCTCTTCTGTCAGGTTCTTTTACACCCGGCGTCAGATAATAGGGTTGTAAAAAAGAAATTATCATGCTGACAATTAATAAATTCAAATTACAAATTCTGATTCTGATTATTATAGGAGTTATAAGAATACCTGCATCAGGAACGGGAGATGATACACCTCAGGATAATAAAAACAAGGAAACAGATCGTAGATTCAGGTATGGAATTATCCCTGCACTGGCTTATGATTCTGACCTGGGATTCCGGTATGGTGCCGTTATAAATATTTTTGACTACGGTAGCAATCCCGAAAACTATGGCTATGAACAGCACCTGTTTTTGCGTGGTACAAATACTTCCACCGGCTCTCTGCAGTTACAGGGTTTGCTGGAGAGTAACTCTTTAATTTCTAATTCACTTACCCTTGTCGAGGCAAGTTACCTTTCTGAGAAGAAGTATGATTTCTATGGATTTAACGGCTCAAATTCTGTTTACAACCACTTGCTTGCCGATAAGTCGAGTACCCTTTTCAGGAATAGCTTATTTTATGCATACGAAAGAAATCTATTAAGATTAAGGCTGGATAACCAGTTACGTATTGGTGATGGCAGTTTCCGGTTATTGACCGGAGTAATGCTGAATAAATATGAAATCTCTCCGGCAATTAATTCTGAAGATAATAATAATGACAGACCTTTAGAAAGTGAAACTCTATTTAAAAATTATATTGATTGGGGACTGATAAGTGAAGATGAGAAATACGGGGGAATAGTCAATCTTTTTTCTTTAGGATTGATTTATGACACACGCAATGACCTTTGTTATTGTACTGATGGAAAATGGATTGAAGCAGTATTTATATATTCCCCTTCTTTTTTAAGTGATAATCGTTTTGCACGGCTGGTTTTAACCTACAGACATCACACAAGCATTATGAATGATAACCTTACTATATCCTTTCGGGTAAGTAGTCAGCAAAACTTGTTTGGAAAAACTCCTTTTTACATCCTTTCAACTTATTACGACAGCCGTTTAAGCCAGGATGGCATAGGCGGGGCATTTAGTCTGCGGGGAGCAAACCGTAACAGGATTGTTGCCGATGGTTTCCTGATAAGTAATATTGAAACCAAACTTAAAATAGCGGAATTCAATTTGTTAGGACAGGATTTTTTTATCAGCACATCTTTGTTTTATGATAATGCCTTTGTTACCCAGTCTTACGAAATCGATCACAGAAATGTTCCAGGGGAGGTTAAGGATTTCTTTTTCAATAACAATAGTCAGAGGTTACACCACACTGCCGGGGCAGGTGCCTATATCGTATTTAACAAGGACAATGTGATAAGCATTAATTACGGCATTCCCTTCAGCCGTCATGATGGTCATGGTGGCCTGTATGTTGGATCCAGCCTTCTTTTCTGAGAGATAAACTGCAATTAATTATTACTTCGCAACCTGATTATCAGAGAATATTAAGTTTTGGGAAAATAATTTGTCAGGTTTATTATTTACCTGCGACCATTAAGATGTAATTCAGTTAAATTATAGTTAAACTAAATAAATACAATTATGGCAAAAATAGCAATCGTAGTCTTTTCAGACACAACAAGTATGGAAGCCCTTGGTAAAATATCAAATGCATTTGTTCTCGCAAATGAGGCTGTTGAAAACAGCGATGATCTTAAATTTATTTTCGAGGGTGCCGGTTCAAAATGGATAGGAGAACTTGAAAATGAAGACCATAAATTACATTCAATGTATCTGGGCTTAAAAAATCAGATAACCGGTGTTTGTAAATTTTGTGCCGAAGCTTTTGGAGTAAAATCAGAGGTCGAAAAAGCGGGAGTAAATCTGATTGATGAATATAAAAATCACCCGAGTTTGCGTAACCTGATTATAGATGGATACTCTGTGTTGACATTTTAACCTGACTCCAGAGTGCATCTAAATAACCACGATCCGGTGTTCCTTATCTAATTAGGTCAAAAAGGAGAGATGGTTAAGGAATTAAGGAATTCCTGGATTTTTAAATTAAGGCATATCTTAAAAGGACGTTAAATGGACGTTAAATGGACGGGTAAGTAATTAAATTTTAATCTGAATAAAAAATGAAACGAAAAAAAATCATCAGAGTGTTGATAGTACTGGTAGTTGCCGGGGCACTTATTGGGGTCGGCGCAGGATTGTATATGTTTTTCATGCCACAGAGAAATGTGCAAAATCTGCCGGTTGATTTTCAGGTTACGGCTTCAGATCTTACAGAAGAATTCCTAAATGATATCACCAGAGCAAATCAGAAGTACCTCTCGGCCGACGGAGAATCAAAAATACTTGAGGTTACAGGTAAGGTTTCAAGGATATCTGAAAACTTCAATGGAGAAAAGGTTGTATTGCTTAAAGATGATGATGATAAAGCCGGAGTGAGCGCCACTTTCACACATGACACCAACCAAGCTGTAAATGAGTTGGAGCCGGGTGATGTGGTTACAATTAAAGGGGTGATCAGGTCCGGTGCTTACTATGATCAGGATCTTGACATGTTTGTAAATGTAACTGTTGAGAAAAGTGATATAATTAATCTGTAACAGTTACCCGGACTTTAAGGTACTGTTATGTTCAAAAAATATCGAAAAAACCAATTAGATTATAATTATTAAAAATATGAATGTTATGAAAAGTAAAAGTTTAAGAAATCCGGGAAATTATGGGAATTTTTTCCTGAGAGTTATGCCTGTGAATAGTTATTATGGTACACTATTGAGATCAATTAATATTCTTGTTGTCCTTATTGTTTTTAGCGGTCTTTATGCTTCTGCACAGGATGATGCCAGACTTGTAAGTGAAAAATCCCATATCCGGTTTTTCTCTTCTACACCGGCTGAAGATATTGAAGCTCACAATTATTCTGCTACAAGCACTATAAATACCGGGAATGGCAATGTAGCATTTTCTGTGCCAATGCAGGGATTTGAATTTGATAAAAGATTAATGCAAAGGCACTTCAACCAGGAAAGGTTTCTAGATACTCAGCAATTTCCAACAGCACGGCTGGTTGGCACGATAACCAATCTGGATGCCATTGATTTTTCCAGTAATGGCAAGTATGATGCAATTATCGAGGGAGAACTCACTATTAAAGGAGTGACCAATAAAATCAGTGAAAAGGGCACTGTTACTGTAAACGGTAACCGGGTAACGGCCGAAAGTGTTTTTGATGTCACTCTTGCTGATTATGGAGTTGAATTTACAAGCGGAAGACCTGCATCGAACATTGCGGGTACTATTGAAGTGACTGTCCATGCCGAGTATCAGCCTCAATAAAAAAGTTATTATCTGCCGCCGGCTCTGTCCGGCAGCAGGTTTCGCTTCAAGCCGCTATAAATCCTGTAATCAAAATTTCTGCCCGGTCCGGTAGCTGCATGTTAAATTAGTGTTTTGAAAAATATCAGTTATGATTAGATTCCAGAATTTCTTAATCATTTTGGGTCTTTACATTTTGATTCTGTTTGAAGCGTCAGCATTAACTGAGAATCCGGGAAATAGCTTGTTCAAGATAAGCAGAAGCCGGGATGCAGATGTGATATGTTACGATGTTTCACTTGAAGATGATGGAAGGCTCAATCCCAATTCGCCGGTAAATATATACTGGATAAGAAGAACCAAAGGGTCGGTGCGAGAACCGTTAACCTGGATACAAAACCGGTATTCATACGGGATAAAATTTCTTGAAACTTCAGGCGATCATGCAAAATTCAGATTCGTTTCATTTGACAATAAGGAGTTCATGCTTGAAAGATCTGATGAAGGCCGGTTCAGGGTATATGCTGCCATGGATAACAAGACGGTAATAGTTGAAAGGATATTTGTGCAATTTGACGGTGGAACCTTTTTAGCCCCTGTTATATCTGAAGTTATTTTATATGGAAGGGATGTTGAATCGGGACTTTTACTAACCGAAGATATAAGGCCTTAATGAGAAAGTCCTTCTGTTTGATGCATTATTAAAACAAGACTCAGGATTTTAAACATTTAACACTTTAGTGATATGATTACGAATCTGCCTTTAAAAATAAAAAAACTGGCCCGGGAACTTGAGGCTTTTGATTCGCCAGACTTTGATTTTCTGAAAAAGACAATAGCCAAAACGGAATTTTCAGGAAAGGAACTTGACCATCTTGCATCATTCAATCACCCTTCAGATCAAAGCTATGGACGTCATCTATTATATGAAAGCCGGCGGCTTAAAATTTTTCTTATGTGTTGGGCCCCCGGAGATTTTACTGCCATTCATGATCATGGCCAAACCCAATGGGGTTGTGTTGTTGCATTCGGCAATTTTACGCACCGGGTATATTCTTTGGAGGATTCCCGGCTTAAACTTAAAAGTGTTGACCCTTTCGGTGAAGGCCAGGTTGCCTGCTTGACAGGTGATTTGATACATATGATGGGTAATGCAGGCGACAATAATATAATGTCACTGCATATATACGGATCTGACTCTAACAACAAGTCGCTGGCTAAAAGGTCGAGGGTTTACTTTCCTGAAAAGAGAAAAGTTATTACAACAAACGGACCGGCGTTTTTAAATTGCCCGGAAGATACAATTCTGGAACAGGAATATTTTGATTCTGTTGATAAGGATCTATTGCTTGATTACCTGAACCTGATTAAGCTTCGTTCTGAAAAAACACTTACTGGTTACCCGGTTCGGAGTAATTAAAATCAAAGTGCAGTTAAAATAAATATAATTATTAAAAATGCATATTATGAAACGAAAAAAATTATTTCAGAAAATGTTCATCATGACAATAGCCGGAATCTTTATGGGAGGATGTGTAGGATTACAATCTTATTTACTGCCTGACAGAGATGTGCAGAAATTATCGGCTGATTATCAGGTAACGGCTTCAGAACTTACTTCTGAATTCCTTGATGATCTCGACAAAGCCAGACTTAAGTATCTATCAGATGATGGTGAGTCTGAAATACTTGAGGTTACAGGCAGTGTTTCAAGAATCTCTGAAAACTTTAAGGGTGAAAAAGTTGTGTTGCTGAAAAATGACGATGATAAAGCCGGTGTGAACTGCACCTTCACTCATGAAACTAACCACAGCGTAAATGCTATTGAAGTTGGTGATTTGGTTACAATAAAAGGAGAGATAGTATCTGGTGCTTACTATGACGAAGACCTTGAAATATTTGTAAATGCATCTCTTAACAAATGTGATATAATAAACTAGATTTTGTTACTTACCTTTATGATTGGTTTCTTTAATGTTTTAATAAAAAAGGCGAATGTTTATGAAAATGAAAAATATTCTAATAGTATTATTGGGTCTTCTGGCAGTAGTGATGATTTTTCTCGGTGTCAGGGCTGATATTCTGCCTCCTGTGCTTACAGGAATAGGTTTTATCATAATTGCTGTATTGTTTTATTCAGGAGGGTATGATAATCAAAAAAAGAAAAAATAGGCAGATTACTTACTTAATTATTTAAAAATCAGTTATATAAGTGCTGGAAAAAATTTTCAAAAGTGATTGACACGGTAAAAGAGATTTCAACAGAAGAATTAAAAAAAACCCTTGATAACCCCGCAAAAAAAATAATCGATGTACGACCCATAGATGCCTATAACGGCTGGCAGTTAAATAACGAGCCCCGCGGAGGTCATATCAGCGGGGCCAGGAGCCTTCCTTACAAGTGGACAAATTATATTGACTGGATCGAAATGGTAAGGCTTAAGCAGATCTTACCTGAGCATGATATTATCATTTACGGTTACAACAAGGATGAAACCCATACCGTAGCCGAACGATTTTTGAAATCAGGTTATTACAAAGTCGGGGTTTATTATCATTTCAATGATGAATGGACTGTTGATCCTTCATTGCCGATGCAGAAGATGGAAAGGTACAACCAGCTTGTTTCTGCCGGATGGCTCAACAGCCTTATTTTCGGTGGCAGACCGCCGCATTACGACAACGATAAATTCCTTTTGCTACATGCCCATTACCGTAACCGTGATGCATACCTGAGCGGACATATACCGGGGGCTATAGATATTGATACGCTTGAACTTGAGGCACCCGAAACATGGAACCGGCGTTCGCCGGCAGAGCTCAAAAATGCACTTGAGAGACATGGTATAACTTCAGATACCACCGTAATAATGTATGGCAAGTTTATGCATCCCGATAATAATGATCCTTTCCCGGGTAGTGCCGCAGGGGACATTGGAGCCATACGATGTGCTTTTTTAATGATGTATGCGGGAGTAAAGGATGTCAGGGTGCTTAACGGAGGTTTTCAGTCGTGGACCGATGCCGGGTATGATGTTTCCTTTACCGATGAGCCAAAACAACCTGCCCGGGAATTTGGGGCTTTAATTCCGGGGCGGCCGGAACTGGCAGTTGACACACCCCGGGCAAAGGAGATGCTGATATCGGCTGACAGTGAACTGGTTTGTGTAAGATCCTGGCCGGAGTACATTGGCCAGGTGAGCGGATACAATTATATTGAACCTAAGGGGAGGATACCGGGTGCTGTATTTGCAGATTGCGGCTCCGATGCCTACCATATGGAAAACTACCGGAATTTTGACCATACCACCCGGGAGTTTCATGAGGTAGCGGCCATATGGAGGGCCAGCGGGATCACTCCCGATAAGCACCTTGCCTTTTACTGCGGGACAGGATGGCGTGGAAGCGAGGCCTGGTTCAACGCATGGCTTATGGGATGGCCCAGGGTATCGGTTTATGACGGTGGCTGGTTCGAATGGAGCAGTGATCCCGGAAACCCTTTTGAAACGGGTATCCCCGCCGAACTTGCCGATCAGGCCGAAAGAAAATGACTATTTGTAATATAATCTGAATGGAGTACACAGACATACTGATTGCCCCTGAGAAAAGGATCACTCTCAGCAACTGCCTGCCTCCGCCGAACAGTGAAGAGACAGTTGCAGAAATAATTCAAGGGATAAACTCGGTGCCCCCTTATATCCCGAGCCGGTTCTTCTATGACGGGACCGGTTCTGCCCTTTTTGAGGAGATTACCAGGTTACCGGAGTATTATCCGACGCGGACGGAAAAGGCAATTTTAAGGGAAAACGCTGATTTAATTACCGGCGATCTTGAAAATGCAGACATTGTTGAGCTGGGAAGCGGCGACTGCTCCAAGATTTCAATTCTGTTTGATGCCATACCTGCTAAAAGAAGGGAGACAATCAGTTATATTCCGGTAGATGTCTGCCGGGCGGCAATCGTCAAGTCCGCCGAAACGCTTTCGCGGAAATACCCGGAGATCTCAATTCACGGAATGCTTGCCGATTTTTTAAAGCATCTTGGTGATATTCCTGGTGAAAACCGGAAGCTTATATGCTTTTTCGGCAGCACTATAGGCAACCTGGACCCTGTGCAGACATCGCGGTTCCTTTTGAATATCAGCAAAGAGATTCAGGAGGGTGATCAGTTTCTGCTCGGACTGGATATGGTAAAAGATATAAGTGTACTGGAAGATGCCTATAACGATTCGCAGCAGATTACTGCCGCATTTAACAAAAACATTTTAAATGTTGTAAACCGGTATGCAAAAACCAACTTCAATCCCCTGCTTTTTGATCATTTTGCATTTTACAACAGGGCGGAGAGCAGGATCGAGATGCATCTGAAGGCCATGGAGGAAATGTATATTGCTTCTCAATATCTCCCGGCTCCTGTCCATTTGGAAAAGGGCGGGACTATCCATACTGAGAATTCGCGTAAGTTCACTTCCGGCGATATCCGCGAAATTTCCGAACTAACCGGGCTGAAGTTAAAACAGGTCTATTCAGATAACAGGAGATGGTTCAGCCTGGTTCACCTGGTCAGGTAGTAGAGTTTAATTACAAAAAAATAATTAAATATGGAATTGACTATCAGTATCATATACGGCTCTGTGCGCACTGAACGACAGGGCATAAAAGCCGCCAGGTTTCTCGAAAAAAAACTAAAAGAGAGAAATATCAACACCCATTTTGTCGACCCGAAGGAGTATCAGCTTCCCTTCCTTGACAAGATGTACAAGGAGTATGAGCCGGGCCGGGCGCCTGCCACTATGGAAAAACTTGCAGGTATGTTTAATGGCAGTGACGGTTTCCTGGTCGTTACTGGCGAATATAACCACAGCATTCCCCCGGCATTGAAGAACCTGCTGGATCATTTCCAGGCCGAATACTTTTTTAAGCCGTCGGCGATAGCTTCCTACTCAGCCGGCACATTCGGCGGGGTAAGAGCCGCGGTTCACCTGAGGGCAATCCTTGGAGAGCTTGGCATGCCATCAATCTCATCCATGCTGCCTTTTCCGGTAATAGGCAACCTGTTCGATAATGACCTCAATCCTAAAAATGAGAGAGTCAACTCATCAACAGAAAAATTTATAAATGAGTTTGTCTGGTATGCAGAAGCCTTTAAAAATCAAAGGGGAAAGGGACTTCCCTATTGAACCCTTCAAGTGATTATTCTAATTCATTTAACTCTCCTATCTGCAGAGCAATGAATCACTGAATTAAATTGGAAAACCATGTATTCGAATGAATGAAGTAATTCTTCACTTTGCCCTTGGGCTTATAGCCGCTGTTATCGGGGCCGCACCATTCGGTCTTGTGAACCTCTCGGTAGTTGATAGCACCCTGAGTCGTGGTGAACGGGCAGCATTTCTGGTGAGTGCAGGGGCAACCCTCATTGAAATTATCTTTGTGCTATTGGCCATTTTTATGGGAAGCAGGTTGGCCGGTTACATTGAAAACAATCAATGGATAGATTTTTTTATTCTCCTGGTTCTGCTGACAGCAGGCATCTCTTTTTTCCTCAGAAAAAACAAGGGTACAGATGAGAAAGCATTTATAATGCCTGCCTTTGTAAAAGGCATGTTTTTGAACATTCTGAGTGTCCAGGTTTTGCTTTATTGGTTTGTGGCGGTGGCATTCCTGCAGGCCAACAGCCAGATTGTATTCACACGGGAGTGTATGATCTCCTTTACCCTGGCAGTTGCTCTTGGAAAAATGCTTACCCTGCTTTTTTACAGATTGCTTGCAAAAAAGATAAAATCAAAGTCGACAGTTATTGCAAGAAAGGTCAATTATATTATCGGAACAATTATGGTTGGGGTTGCTGCAGTACAGCTTGTAAAAATCCTGGTTTTCTGAGCTGTTTAAAAAATTATCAGATCGTCTGCCTGGTTGCGATAAAACGGGGGGCTATCATACTTTTAAATGGTAATTTATTTATCAAATTGGTTTAATACCCCGACCCTCTGGGTCGGAAATAATAAATTCCAATTGATACTTCGGGGCTCTGCCCCGGGGTAGTTCATTTACCGATGGTAATATTCTAGTTAATGACCAGTGAGCCAAATCCTTCTAAGAAGGAAGTGATTCACTGCCCCTTTATAAGTTTTAGCATTTCTGAATGGAGCATTGGTGCAGTATCCGGACCAAGTGAATTGATTTCTCCATAAGGACGGCTATCCCTGCCATATGTATAAGGAGGTTTAACATCCCATTGGCTTTTGGGGATTATGTATCCGATAATATCATTTGAGAGTCCGCTGATGAAACGGTATTGCCCGGGCATAACATGCCTCAGTGGCGGGACCTCAACCGGTTCAATGGCAAAATCCTGGCCCTCGGGTGACTCAATGCCACCATCTGCTATTTCCGGGTATAATTCCCCCGGATGGTGAAGAAAACTGGCAGGCCCCATTTCCCAGTAACTTATTTCAGAACGGAACTTCATCCAACCGCTGAGCCCCCTGTTAAACAGGCCCAAAGCCGCGCCCAGCCTAAATAACCTGTTATCAAGGGGGAGCTGTATTGTTTTTGCCCTCAGGGTTATACTGCCGTTTTCCATTTCGGTGGCATACTCACTGTTCAGGGCCCCGATTGTCAGCTGTGCCAGCCTTAGTCCCTGTGCCCTGACCTTTTCAAATGAAGGCTCAAGGTAAGTTTTACTTGTAAACGGGCATTCGATAAAAACCTTCGGAGAAGTAGTCATTAGTCCCCCGATATTCCCCGTGGCAAAAATGGCAACACCGCCTAGCCCCGGTGTAACAAGTGAGTCGTTATGATAGATCCCCTTTTCGAGCCCTTCTCTGAGATAATGAGGGAAATCCGATGTTATAAGCAGATTCCTGCTCCATATTGTTTCGGGGTGATTATCCCACTGGACAAGTGTGCCGATGGTTCCTCCGGTTTCCATATCAATGGCCTGCATAATTCTGATTTCCGGGTTTATCACAACCGGGTTTCTTGTATCAATTATCATATTGGCTGCATTATTGTAATCGGATGCGAACCTGAATGTTGCCGGCCGTATACTTGAAACTGCGGCTTTAATCGCTTCAACGGATTGAACCTTAACATATTTCATGTATTCAGGGTCGACCCCAGACCTGAAATTGCCGGGCCCCCATAAACCCATAAGATCAGGAGCTGAGTGGGTGTGAGTGCTTGATACTATGGCATAATCTATGCCAAGTTCTTCAGGAATGTCTTTTCGTATATCGATCACATCGCAGCCAAATAGTCCGATTGCATCAAGAACAACCCAGGCCATCCGGGTGTATCCGTCATCCAGTACCATAGCCCTTGCCCACAGGTCATCATACACGCCCTGTGCCGGTTTCCGGTTATGGAACCCGGCCATCCAGACGGCATCAAACCTGCCGCTTCCGGTAATATCCTCGTATGTATCTCCCTCTTTGGGTCTGTATCTCGAATTCCCTTCAACATCAGCCCATGTGTCAGTTACCTGAGGTGTTATCTTCTTTGCCGAAAAACCTGCATTGACAACAGCCGGCTCCCCGGCCCGTATATCAAGGTCAATACTATACCCTCTATGCCTGTCCCGGATATTGTAAAATCCAAAAAGCAGTGCGGCAAAAATAATTGCCGAAATCGTTAATCCTGTAAATTTTAAAATTTTTTTCATCTGTTTATATTTAAAAAGTCAGGCATTGCCAATTTTCCCGCTTCTCTGTCCATCGATCAGATCGGAGGTTCTTATTAGCTTCCCTCTTCCGGTGTTTATAATCATCACACCATCTTTCATTTTTTCGATCGTGTTTTTATTGATTTGCTGAAAAAAACGAAATGCTTATGGAGCTTCTGGACGAATAACAAATCAAATACAGGATAAAAATAGTTAATTATTTATATGGGTATGTAATTTCCGAAGATAATAGTGGTTTATCTTAATTTTGTTGACAATCTTTTTTTTTTCGTGGTAATTTTCTGGTTATTGACCAATAAAATCAAAGTCCTTAAAAATTCCTTCCCAGGCCCACCAGAGAGCAAGGTATGAGACGGTTCCGTTGAGGCGTTCACCCTCTCTTGGACCCGAAATTGCATGACCAAATGCATCCCATGTGTTTCCTTCATTATCTGTTAGAATGGAAGGGAAATCGTTTTGAAATTCAAATTCCACTCCGGGAATTGAGACAAAAGCATTAATGTAATGGAGGGGTTTGGAATATACAATAATAATGTTTCCGGTTTCGATAATACCCCCTTCGCCAAGGTTGCTGAAATTTACAACTTGCAGGAACCCTGGTTTTATTTTATGGTGGGGTAACCCGAGTACCATATTATTACTAGCCGGCGATGACTTGGTTCCGGATCCTGGTACAGGTTTATTTACGGCACGACCAACATAATCTGTAAATACAATTGCTTCAGGAAAAAACTCTTTGGCCAGACCGTAAGTAGTTTCGAAGGAGTTAATGTACTCAGGTTCCAAACCTGAATGTGCCCCTTTTATTGATTTGAAAAGCATTTGTGACCAGAAACTGCCGGTTTCCAGATCATAATATACCAGGTTATCCTGATATAGCAGGCCTGAGGCCCTGAAGGTGTGAATTTTACCTTCTAACTCTCTATCTACAACGTATGTAGTCCTTGTCTTGGGACAATAGGTTACTGAAAAATGTGTGTCGCCAACCTGATCATTAACCACTTCAACACCCAGCATCCAAAAGGGATAAATAAAAACAGTTTCATTTATCATGAATACAACGGCTCTGTCTGATAATAATTTATCCGGTGCTTCTCCGGCAGGAGTATAAATTGGTTCGGTAACAAGAGGGAACACATCAATTACGCTGGTTCCTGTCATTTTAGCCGTATCTACCAGCCAGCCCGAATTTCCATTAATCTGCTTCTCAGGTTCTGTAATTGTTTTTTCGCAGGCAAATGGTATAATCAATAAAGCAAATAATAATAATTTCCTTTGAGTCATTTTGATGAAGTTTTAATAATAATGAATTAGACGTTAATTTTTATTAAGCCTTACATTTTTGACCGGCGTTCGAAGCCACCTGTTTTATGGTAATTATTTTGTCACTATTAAGATTGATTGAACAAAAACATAAAATATATGTAATATATAAAAGCATTTGCTTAGTTTTGTATTAAAGATATTTTATGCCAAGGAGTAAGTCATATGATGAGAATATGGTTCTCGAGCATGCGATGCATGTTTTCTGGAGTAAAGGTTACAAAGCAACTTCAGTTCGCATGCTTGAAAAAGAGATGGGAATTAACCAGTTTTCCATCTATTCCAGCTTTATCAACAAAAAAAAGCTATTTATCAAATCTATTCGCAAGTATGGTGAACATGTAAGACAAAATGTCTATAACATCCTGCTTCAGGAAAATTCCGGCATGAAAGAACTTGAATTTTTTCTCCTTAACACTGCTCAAAAAAAAAGAGAGCCGGCAACATCAAGGGGATGCCTTGTGGTTAACACAGCAGCCGAATTAGGAGGAAGTGATGACGAGATAACCAGTGAGGTAAATGGTTATTTTAATTTTATTCGCGATATGCTGAAAAAAGTTCTTCAAACAGCGGTTGAAAAAGGGGAAATATCACCGGATACTGATATTGAAAAACAGTCGGCTTTTTTCCTTGGAGTAATGCAGGGACTTTCCGTTGCCTCAAAAACAATGGATCCCGATCAGCTAAATGATTTTGTTTCAATTGCGCTGAAGCAAATCAAGTAATTTTTTTGATAGATTTCTAAGCAATTGTTTAGATATAGGATCAAGCTTTAAAATAATTGGTGTAGAACAGGTGATTATTATGCAAAATTGATATGTTTTAAATTAAAACAAATACTAATATGAGAAAACCATTTTTTTTCATCGTACTTCTTTCCGGATTTTACAGCTTTATAGCTCAGGGGCAAATCCCCGAAAGGGCAGAGGATATATCACCCCTTCTTATCGGGCAGACAATTCCAGATGCTTCATTGAATGCACCTGATGGCAGTGTACACAGGGTTGCTGGCATAATCGAAACTAAACCTGCAATCCTTTTGTTCTACCGGGGTGGATGGTGCCCTTATTGCAATGCTCACCTGGCGGAAATACAGGAGGCTGAAGCTGAGATTATTGAGCTCGGCTATCAGATTGTGGCAGTAAGTCCCGATTCACCAGAAATCCTGCAGCAAACTGATGAAAAACAAAAATTGAACTACAGTTTGTATTCTGATGCAGATGGTACATTCATAAAAGGCCTTGGAATTGCTTTTAAAGCCCCTGAAAGAATGTCTGATATGTTAACAGGCAGTTCGGGAGGCAAAAATGAAGGTCTTCTGCCTGTTCCATCCGTATTTGTAGTTGACACATCAGGGAAAATATTGTTTGAATACATTAATCCCGATTTCAGAACGAGACTTTCTGCCGGACTACTTATTGCAGTTCTGAGAGAATTAAAGAATAGTGATTCCTAAATTATATTATTATGATTGGAAATTTGTTTTTGTTTCTATTAATATCCTTTTGTATACCAATACACGGACAAAACAGTATGAAAATTCCAGAAAGTGGTCAAATAGCAGTAAAAGAGGTTCTTGAAAGAGTTCGTTCTCATGATTTTCATCCATTGGACGATGATAATTCAATGACAATGGACCGTAATCTTGGTGTTGCGGGTATTGCAGATCCGGGTGACACTGATTGGCGAGTGCGACTTTTGGCTGTAAGGGATCTGGTAAGGGCAGGGATGGTTCATATGGAATTGATTAAGGAAGGATTGGCTGATCAGTCCCCTCATGTCCGCCAGGTTAGCGCCATGGCCCTTGGTATTCTCAGGGCTGGTGTGGTCAGAGAGGATCTTGAATATGTCGCTGAAAATGACAATAATACAATGGTCCGTTCACAGGCCGTGGTTTCTCTCGGGCAAATAGGTTCAACACAATCTCTTAGGTTACTCAGGCAAATACTTAAGGAGGATACATCGCGTGATGTACGGCACCAGATTGAACTGTCAATTGATCAGATCGAAAAACAGATGGTTGCCACCGATAAACTGTTAAATGCATACCTGACCCTTGATGAAACAGAATTCGGATCTGTAAGGGAAGGTGAGCCTGCGCCGGATTTTACTCTTGAGGATACAGAAGATAAAGAGTGGCATCTTAGCAAGTTACGGGACCAGGGCTGGGTTGTTCTGATCTGGGTTTTCGCGGACTGGTGTCCGGTTTGTCATGGTGAATTCCATGAACTGATAGATATGAAGGAAGAATTCAAGCAAGCAGGTGTGCAGGTGTTTACAATTGAAATTCATGATACGTACCGTGCCAGGGTAATGGTTGGTAAGGAACTTGAACCTGAGTACTGGTTCGCAAAGGAGTCGTTCATTAAATCGTATACCAGACAGATATGGTGGCCTCATCTGCTGGATCGTGCAGGCGCAGTAGCCGCAAGGTATGGTGCTGATCCACTGGCTTTTTCCGTTCATGCCGAATACATTAACCGGCCAGCAACGTTTATTATAGATCCGAATGGAATAGTAAGATTTGCTTATCCGGGTACTTTCTGGGGGGACCGGCCTACGATAGAAGAAACACTGAAAATGATCGTTACCGAAGACTTTTCATTTGAACATCCTCAAAGGAGGAAGACCGGTTCAAAGAATCAGGTGTCAGGTTATGATAAATAGCCGACTAAGGGAGTAGATTTCGTAAAATATTTGTAAGGATTCGGACATGTCTCCGTCAATTAAAATGAACATAAAATTAATTAGGAAAATTATGAAAAAACAAACAATCTTATTGCCAATACTAATATTTGCATTTATTGCGCTGGTATATCCATTGAAAAGCAATTCAGGTAGCAAAAGTGAAACAGGAATATCCTTTCACCAGGGAACATGGGATGAGGCACTGAAATTGGCAGAACAAGAAGGTAAACCCATTTTTCTCGATATTTCAGCCAGTTGGTGCGGACCTTGTAAAAGACTGAAAGCTTCTACTTTCCCTGATGACGAAGTAGGGAAATTTTATAATGCCAACTTTATCAACGTTATGGTTGACGGGGAAAAAGGAGAAGGAATTGAACTGGCACGAAAATATGAAATCAGGGGATATCCAAGTTTGATCTTTGTTGACAGTAGCGGGGAGCTTATAGCACAAACCACTGGTTACCGTAATCCTGAGCAGTTTATTGAGATTGGCAAGGTAATTATAGACAGATAATTTATAGTTTTATTTGGGGGATGATATCAACAACCCTCATAGAAATCGTCTTCGTGCTATTGGCCATTTTTATGGGAAGCAGGTTGGCCGGTTACATTGAAAACAACCGATGGATTGAATTTTTTATTCTTGTTGTGCTGCTGGCAGCCGGCATATTGTTTTTCCGAAGAAAAAATAAGGCTACAGATAAGAAAGTATTTATAATGCCTGCCTTTATAAAAGGAATGTTTTTAAACATCCTGAGTGTCCAGGTTACACCTTGCAGGTATCTGAACCGGGGAAGATCAGGCGTTATCCAATAATTTTAAGGTTACAACTTCATGCTTATTTCTGCAGA
>SKND01000209.1 GCA_007120695.1 Bacteroidales bacterium
CACGGTACAGCCGGAAGAGAGGTTGATGCAAATATTTACCTGAATCTGAAACACTTTCCCGGATATATCTCCACATTTACAGAAGGAAAGAGCAAAAATCTGCTTTCCGGATTCACAGAGCTTGGTAACTGGGCTGAGCTTGACCTGCATATTCGTGAAGGGGCCTTTATGCTTAACGGTTTTTCTTTCTCAGAACAGGATAAGCATAATTACCTGAATGTATTTGACGGACAATCGCCTGTAACGTTAAATGCAGAATCGGTAATACCGGGATATTCATCGGCTTTTATGGGGCTGGGGTTGAGTGATATGCAACTATTTCAACAAAATTACACCGGATGGCTTGAGAAAACGGATCAGATGGGTGAATATGAGAATATGCATGAGGAGTTTCTCAGGCTTACAGGCGAAAAGCCGGCTGATATTTTTCATTCGTTTATGGAGGGAGAGATTGCCATGGTAATGACGGGCTGGGACAATCCCGGTGTGAAGGGCGAGTCGTTCCTGGTGATCAAGACACGAAGCCGGTCACTGGCAATGGAGGCAATGCAAGGTATGCTGAGACATAATGCAGCACTGACTGACAGGGATGCAGATTCTTATAAAGAAATTTACCAGGTCGACCGTGAGATATCCTGGGATATTTACAATTGGCCCTTTATTAACACCGGTGAAGTCCTGTTCGGAAGAATTTTCGGAGTGGCAGAGACTTCCTGGTTCACTTTCGTGGATAATTACCTGGTTTTTGGTGAATCGAGCAGGGGACTATCGGAGTTTATTCATGCAAACGTACTTAACCAGACAATTGATGCGGATCTCCGCTTCAGGGAATTCTCCGAATTTCTTGTATCCAGAAATAATTTTTATTTCTACTCCAATGTGACACGGTCTGCCGGCATCTTCACCTCCATTTTTAATGAACAGCTTTCGGGCAACCTGACAAATAACCTGGAGTCATTTTTGAAATTCCAGGCTATGGCACTTCAATTCAGCTCAGGGAGGGAGATGATATACAATAATCTCTTTCTCAGGTATTCTCCGCAGATAATCGAAGAACCTCACACCGAATGGCAGACGCGGCTTGATACCCTTATAAACTTCAAGCCTTTGCTGCTTACTAATCATAATACCGGTGATAACGAAATATTTGTGCAGGATCTTAATAATACGATTTACCTGATTAACAATGCGGGACGTATCCTCTGGAAAAAACCCCTTCCGGGAAAGATTATGGGCAATGTATACCAGATAGATTACTTTAACAATAACCGGTTGCAGATGCTGTTCAATACAAGAGAACATATATATCTGCTTGACCGCAACGGTAATGATGTAGGACGCTACCCGATACGCCTGCCATCACCGGCTACTAACGGTATATCACTGTTCGATTATGAGAACAATAAAGATTACCGGATATTTGTGGCATGTGAGGACAGGTCGGTAGTTGCGAGAACCAAAGAGGGCAATATTGTAACCGGATGGACATTCAGGGAAACCGAGCATAATGTATATAATGAAATCCGTCATTTCAGGGTTGGTGGCAGAGATCATATTGTGTTTGCAGATAATCACAGGGTCTATATTGCAGATCGCCAGGGGAATATCAGGGTGAGGCCTGACAGGGTGTTTCCGGTTTCATCACAGAACAATATTATATATGAGGGACGGACACCGGAATCAGATCCGAGACTGACACTCACCGATACCCTGGGGCTGGTATGGCATATATATTTTGACGGAAGGACCGAGACCAAAAAGACCGGCGAATATACGCGCCATCATTTCTTTGATTTTCAGGATGTGGATGCCGACGGTTACAGAAATTATATCTTTATTGACAATAACAGGCTGGATGTGTACCGGAGAGACGGGTCTCTGATGTTCGGCCATGATTTTCCTGTTGCTGTTGATGCCCCCCCTGCATACTATTATTTTTCAGGCGATGACCGCAAAGTAGGCGTTGTATCAAGGGATGCGGGACAAATTTACCTGTTCAACTCATCAGGGGATCTCTACCAGGGATTTCCGCTTCATGGCAGATCGCTTTTTACAATCGGATTTCTGAATCAGGGGCATGGACAATTTCATCTGATTGTCGGTTCAGAATATAACTTTTTGTACAATTATATCGTATACTGATAAAAATAAAATTATTATTTCATGTCTTACCCGGCATGCATGGTTTTAAGAATAAACCGGGCTACCAGTAAAACATTTAATGATAATCTATCCGGTTATTAACTATAATTCATATGAGAAAGTTTACGCTATTATTAACATCAGGTATTTTTCTTCTGCTTTACTCCTGTGTAAAGGATAATTTTGATTTCGACCGCTTTTCAGACAAGATCAGTTACAAGCCGTCATTTGTTATCCCACTGGCGCATGGGAGTCTGACCCTGGGCAACCTGCTTGAATCTGATGATTCTCTTGTTTTCTTTGATCCTGACAATTCAATAAGGTTGATGATAAGGGAGGATACTATCTTCTCTGTTTCGGTTGACGATATTCTTGATATTCCCCGGCCGGACCCGGTATGGAAAGATTTTGTTCTAAATCCCGTGGCTGTTTACCCGTTCGAAACGGATGCAGATATTTCGCTGGGCAACCTGGTTGAACCGGGCCGTATGAGTGAACCGCAGGCATCAATAATCTATGGTTCGGATGGCAGTTTTGCTGCATTTCCGGAGATATGGGAGCAGTATATGGGTGTTTTCAGTGCCGGTGAACTGATCGACTTTGAATTTGCTGAAATGACAAGTGGTGAGGTTGAGTTGGAGTTAACCAATAATTTTCCTGTGGAAATATCTATCGGGGTCAACCTTTTAAATGAAAATGACTGGTCACAGGTAGGTCATTTCAGCTTTGAGAATGTTGCTCCCGGTCAAACTGTGTCAGCATCTGCCAATTTGGAGGGCAGGATTGTGCGCAGTAATATGAATCTTGAGATTTTAAGGTTCAGTTCACCTGGAAGTGGTGATGAGGAGGTGTATATCAACCTGAATGATAACCTGGATATCGGGGTATCATCTTCGGGATTGATGGCCCTTCGTGGCAATGCCAGGATACCGGTAACTTCTCTTGAGGGCGGAAGCGATCTGCTGAGCCTGGAATTTGACAAAAATATTGAAGTGGATTTTCTGAGTCTTGAGAGCGGATTGGCAGAATACGGGATAGAGAACAATGTCAGGGGACTGCTGCTGAATGTTGAAGCGGTCAATATGACCAATTCTGAGGGTCCCTGGAACTTTGAAATTGAGCCTGACGGAAGGGGCGGGCAACTCACAGGCAGGGCAGATTTTTCAGAACTTGATATTGACCTGGAAGGTTATGATAATTCCATTTTCGTCAACTATGCCATGGTTGTAGGTAAGGCAGAGGGGATGACAGAATTTGATCTTACTGCGGAGACCTTCAGTTTCAATCTGGCTCTTGCTGATTTCGCTGTTGGATATGCAACCGGATATTTCGGACAGGAAGAGATAGACCTTGATGATGAACAATTTGACATTGATTTTGATTTATTCGATAAGATAACGGGCGATTTCAGACTGACTAATCCGTCAATACGTTTGTTTTACGAAAACAGCCTGGGTGTACCCATTAATATTAAGTTCAACCTTCACGGAAGTTCTTCTGACGGAGCCAAAAGCGTTTCACTATTTAGTGCTGACCATCCCGGTTTTGCAATTGAACATCCGGAAGAGCCTTTTTTTACAGCCTCAGGTGAGATGGTCGTAAACAGGGAAACTTCAGAAATTGTTGAGTTTATTGCTCTGCCTCCTTCAGAAATAGGTCTTGAGGCCGGCGGCTCTGTTAATCCGGCGGGTAAGACCGGCACTCCCAACTTTTTGACTTCTCAGAGCCGGATGACAATGGGAATGGAGATGGAGCTTCCTCTTGAGATGCAGCTCACCAATCTTGGTCTTACAGATACTATTGAGATAGATTTTGATCCTGATGATATTGATATGATAGAGAAGCTTGTAATGGACCTGGATGTGACCAACAAGTTCCCTGTTGGAGTATCTCTGGAACTGAGTCTTTATGATTCGATAACCGGTCTGGCCTTGCATAGATTTGATGACGTTGTATTGCTGGAGGCTGCCGGTGTTGATGAAGACGGAATTGTTGTCCCGGGAGAGGAATCGGCTTCTTCGGCCAGCCTTGAGATAAAAGGAAATACGGTCGGCCATTTGAGGCAGGCAACACACATAATCATTTCTGGCCGGATGAATACAGGGATACATGGAGGCCAGCAGGTTCCGGTCAGATTTCTGACTACTAGCAGTCTTGAATTCAGGATAAAACTGCAGGCAGATCTCAACGTTACGAATTGATTGTTTTACAGGTATGAATAAATGCATTGCTTCGTGCATCCTGTTACTTTGAAAACAGAATAATTTTACAACAACAAGATTATGGAATCCCCATCAAATAGTATCATGACTTCTGGGATTTAAACTATTGGGGATTAATGTTATGAAAAATATTAATGAATGATGGAAATTTTTAGTTTAAACTGCAGAGCAAAGAGCTTAGTAGCAAGGAAGGCCAGTTATACCGTGACCATTGCACTATTGCTTATGATATTTTCGGGAATTACCGGATCAGTTAAGGCTCAGGTAAGCCAGACCCTCTATTTTATGGACAGGATACCGCAGTCGTCGTTTCTCAACCCGGCCTTCGGCCATCACCACAATTTTCATTTAGGGTTGCCGATGATATCGTCTTTCAACGTGAATACAAGAACCAATTTTGTTAATTTCAATGATCTGTTCTTTAAGCATCCTCAACAGGATTCACTGATATCCTTTCTCCATCCGGATGCGGATATTAATGATTTTACCTCGAAGCTGAGAGACCGGAATAAGTTGGCTTCCGATTTTTATGCCAACCTTCTCTCCTTTGGAGTCAGAGCTGACAGATCTTTTTTCAGCTTCAGCATTTCAGAACGGGCA
>SKND01000276.1 GCA_007120695.1 Bacteroidales bacterium
ATTTCCCGGCTGAAACAATAATTTTTGGAAATGTGCCGGAAGGAAGAAATAACCGCATTAATATTTGAACAATTACGGCCTGCTTTTCCTTATAGATGGAGGGCAGGCCTTTTAGTTTTCCGCTGCATTGTCTTGCCGGTTATAACCTTAGGCACCGGTATAACAATTGATCATTAACATTTTGTATAATCATAAAAAATTGATGATTTGGGTTTTTGGTAAATGAATTGATTCATCATATTTTTGTATTATAAGCTATACCAAAAGATCCTGATCCATTTAGTAAACCTAATTTTGGCAATGATGGGAGAATTAAATTCTTTGACCGAGCTTGAAAAGAAGCGGTACAAATTGCAAATTATGCTGCCTGGAATCGGAATGGAAGGACAGGAAAAAATCAAGAATGCCAGTGTACTGGTTGTTGGTATCGGCGGACTTGGTTCTCAGGCTCTTCAGTATCTTACTGCTATGGGAGTCGGCACTCTCGGGTTCCTGGATCATGATCTTATCGAGGAAGTAAATCTGAGCCATCAGGTATTTTATGGTATGGAAGATATCGGTAAACTCAAGGCGGTTGTAACCCGCAAAAGGCTAATGGGGATGAATCCGTTAATTCAGTTCAACATGCTTAATATTAAGCTTAACAGCGATAATGCAGGATCTATCATTCCCGGATATGATATAATTGTAGATGTGACAAATGATGAGAATTCGCACTACCTTATCAACGATTCTTGCATAAAGTATGGCAAAACAATGGTTTATGGTTGTATATACAAAATGGAGGGCAGGCTTTCTGTCTTTAACTATAAGAACGGACCCTCATACCGGTGTGCCTGGCCGCCGGAAGCAGAGTCAAAAACCTTATCTGAAAAGGTAGTAAACGGGATGCCCGGAATTCTTCCCGGGATTACCGGATCATATCTTGCAAATGAAGTTATAAAGATCATTACCGGAAGTCCCGGGGTTCTATCCGGAAAAATGATGATAATAGATGTGTTCGGATATCAGAACAGTTTTTCAGAGATTGAGCGTAATCCGGCAAATTTTCAATAGGATCTGTATACCCCAACTAATAAGACTAAAATTTTATGAGGCTGTTATTAATCAGTAATTCAACTAATGCCGGTGAAGAGTATCTTGATTATCCAAAGGACAATATCCGTACATTTCTGGGAAAATCTGAAATGAAAGCTCTGTTTGTTCCATATGCAGGTGTTACCATTTCATTTAATGATTATGAGAAGAAGGTGAAAGAGAGATTCTGCGAGATCGGTCATGACATAGTTTCAATACACCGTTTTGATGATCCGGTTAAAGCAGTTGAAGATGCTGAGGCGATAGTTGTAGGAGGAGGAAATACATTCAGGCTTATTGAAATGCTTTATAAGAATAACCTGATTGAAGCAATCCGTAACCGGGTAATTGAAGGTGCGCCTTATATCGGATGGAGCGCGGGCGCAAATTTGGCTTGTCCGACGATTTGTACAACCAATGATATGCCAGTTGTTCAGCCACCTTCATTCAAGGCATTTAACCTCATTAAATTTCAGATAAACCCGCATTATTTGGATGCCAATCCCGATGGACATGCCGGTGAGACAAGGGAGATGAGGATTAATGAATATACCGAGATCAACAGGGATGTTTTTGTTGCCGGTCTGCGGGAAGGCACCATGCTTCTGGTGGAAAACCGGTCCATTAGGTTTATCGGGCCCCGCAAGATGCGGATCTTCAAATATGGCTCTGCTCCCCTTGAAATAGGACCCGGTAATGATGCCGGATTTCTTATCTGAAGTGCTATAATTCCGGGGTACGTATGCTATTTTTTGGTTATCGGGACCAGAAGGTAAAATTTTGATCTGATATTTCCGTTTATTGGTAAATTCAGTTCTGAATTACATATGATACCCCAGGATAATAAAGTCTCATAAAAAATGATTAATGTAACAGGGCGATTGACCTGATTTTTACGGATGAAGCAGATTTTAAAATATTTCCTTGCCGTTGTGCTTGTGCTTGTAATTTTTGTTACGGCAGGCGGATTCATTATAGCCTGGTACTATCAGGACGAGGCGAAGCAATTAATGATCAGCCAGGTTAACAAATATGTTGAGACAGAGATAGAGGTGGGTGATCTTACATTCTCCGTATTGAGGAAATTTCCATATGCTTCTGTTGAGTTCAGGGATGTTTTGATCAGGGTGCCCGGAGATTATGATCACACAGGAACTGAAAGTGCAGGGTCAGATACACTGTTCACAGCAAAGAGTCTCTTTCTTCAGTTCAAACTGAGGGACCTTTTCAGAAAGGAATACAGAATAAGCGCCGTGCATGCAAACAACGGGGTTTTCAATCCCGCTGTTAATTCAGACGGAATGGAGAATTACAGATTCTGGGCCTCGCAAACTGATGCCGGCAAAGAAACGAACCTTGATCTTCAGGATGTACGGCTAAGCAATTATCATCTTATATATTCGAACGGTATTAAAGAGATGTTTGTTAATGCAGATATAAGACGTATCGAATTCAGAGGGAATTTCAGCCAGTCTTCATTCGGGTTAAAAGCTTTTTTAACAGGGGATAACCGGATATTCAGGTATCAGGGACTGACTTTCGGAGGGATAAGTGATATCTCTGCAGGAATTGATATTAATGTGGACAAGGATATTCTCATAATTGAGGAAGGATCGGTAAATCTGTCGGGGGTCCGGCTTGCACTTGACGGAACTTACCAGAGAGGTTCCCCAGGGCATACAGACATAAGAATACAAGGCTACAATCTGAGAGCAGGATCAATAATACAGCTTCTTCCGGAAAAAACCAGAAAGATCGCAGATCCATGGAAATTCTCGGGAAGATTAGATTTTGAAGCAAGTATAAAAGGAGAAACCGGGAAAACAGTTTCTCCGTCTGTTTTTGCCTCTTTCCTGGCCGAAGATGTAGAAATATTGCGTAAAGATACTGGTATGCGCCTTAGCGGTGTCAGCACGGAAGGATATTATACAAATGGACGTTATCACCGTGCCGGTTCATCTGTAATCGCAGTTAGTTCTTTTTCTGCAATCCTCGGGGATGGAAAGATTCAGGGTAGCGGCAGTATAGCTGATCTGTCTGCTCCTGATATACATCTTAATATTGATGCAACTTTTTTACTTGAGGAATTATCAAAGTTTTACCGGCCTCCTAATATTAACGATGTAGCTGGCAGGATCAACACTATTTTCTCAATAAAAGGTAAACTGGACCCTGCAGCGAAAGTAAGCATCGATGAACTCAGTAAACTTGATATAAACGGAAAGCTTGAAATAGATAACGGAAAGCTTGAAATAAATGAAGGAAGATATATTGCAACAGCTGTTGAGGGAGAGCTAAGTCTTGGTAATACCATCAGAACCTCAGGACTCGGTTTTAATATCGGAAATGATCATTTCTACCTGCTGGGAGAAATTGAAAACGGATTACCATGGCTTCTGGGAAATGATGAAACCATGCGGATAACCGGTGGCTTCTATTCGAGGCAACTTGAACTTGATAACTATATCCGGCCTGCTTCTGAAAGAATTCATAATGCAGATGAAAATGAACACTTGCTTTTTCCTGCAAATCTTGAGCTGAATCTTGATTTCAATGTCGATAACCTCAAGTTCAGGAAATTCAGATCATCCGGTTTCAGTGGGAAATTGAGTTACAAGCCCAGGATGATGGTTCTGAATTCAGTGGAATTTAGCTCTATGGAGGGACATGTTTCAGGTAACGGAGTGATTGTTCAGAGGTTTAATGGAGATTTCATGGTGCAGTCACAGTTACAGCTTCAGGCTGTTGACATGCAGGAAATGTTTTTGTCATTCAATAATTTCGGACAAACCTTTATCCATGGCGATAATTTGAAAGGCAGCCTCTCGGGTAATCTGGGATTAATATCAGAATGGAATCAGGACCTGAGCATTATGTGGGATAAATTAATAGCAGACAGCAGGGTTGTAATTAAAAGCGGCGAGCTGATAGATTTTGAGCCAATGCTTGGACTTGCCCGATTTATAGATTTGTCAGAATTGAGGCATATTCGGTTTTCAAACCTTCAAAACGAGATTTTTATCCGGAATGAGGTCGTAACTATTCCCCAGATGGATATTAATTCATCAGCCTTTAATATAAGTGGCTCCGGAACACACCGTTTTGACGGGCATTTCGATTACCGCTTAAGGGTACTGCTGTCGGATGTGCTATATGGTAAAGCAAGAGTTGCCAAACCTGAAAACCAGCAGTTCGGTATCGTTGAAGATGACGGACTGGGAAGGACTAGTCTTTATCTGCTAATTTCGGGGACTTCAGAAGACTACCGGGTTTCTTACGATCACAGAGCTGTTCGGGATGTATTCAGGGAGAGCATCGCCAAAGAGAGAAATGTTCTGAGGAACATGCTTAACGAGGAGTTTGGATGGTTTTCAGGTGACAGCACCAGGATTAATGTTTCTCCTGCAGTTTCATCAGACCCTGGTTTCAGAATCAAATGGGATGAAGAGGATGTGGAAACTCCGGCAGAATCTGTCCCTGAGCGGCCTGCACAAACACGTACAGTGCTTGAAAGAAGATTTGAAATAATCTGGGATGAAGAGGAAAAACCTCCCCGGAAATGAATTACCTGTTAAAGATCCGCCGGAATTTATAGCTTTGAAAACCAACTGATGATGTATTTTTTCTGATGAGTATCTATCATAAAAAGCTGAAATGGAAGCTCGGACTTCTGACCCTGGCAGTGCTGATAAGCTTTTCATCATTATGGGTTACTGATAAACTGGTTACAAGCCTTGCCATAGAAGAAAGAAAAAAAATGGAACTCTGGGCCGAAGCCACACGGGAGATAGCTGATATTGATTCGGAGGTAACCGACTTTTCTTTCTATCTGAAAGTTATCGAAGATAATGAAACTGTACCTGTTATTGTTGTTGATCAGGATGGTAACATTCTAGATCACAGAAACCTGAATCCGGCCAGGACCGATAATCGTGAATATCTTCAGAGGCAGCTTGAGCAGATGGGCAAAAGTAACGAGCCAATAGAGCTGGTGATAACCGAAGATGAGTTTCAGCTAATCTATTACAATGATTCAATGATTCTTATGTGGCTGGTTTATTATCCTTATATTCAGCTACTCGTGATTATTGTTTTTCTGTTTATTGCATATTATGCTTTTAATATTTCTCGTAAAGCCGAACAGAATCAGGTGTGGCTTGGATTGTCCAAAGAAACTGCCCACCAGCTTGGTACACCTACATCCTCATTGATGGCATGGCTGGAACTGATGAAAGAAAAGGATGAAGATCCGGTTATTCTTAATGAACTTGAAAAGGATATCAACCGTCTTGAAAAGATTACGGCGAGGTTTTCGAAGATAGGATCAAAACCGGTTCTTGTCAATACCAGTATTACCGAAGTAATAGAAAATGCTCTTGAATATCTGCGCGCACGTTCTCCGGAGAAGGTTATTTTTGAAACTAATTTTGACAAACAGACAACCGTGTTAGTTCCGCTTAACACTCCGCTATTCGATTGGGTTATAGAAAATGTATGTAAAAACTCACTGGATGCCATTGAGGGAAAAGGAAAAATATCACTGACGCTTCATAATAAAGAACGGTCGGTATGTATTGATATTACCGATACCGGCAAGGGAATCCCCAGGGGGCGGTTCAAGACCATTTTCAAGCCCGGCTTTACAACACGAAGAAATGGATGGGGTCTTGGTTTGTCTTTGTCAAAGAGAATAATCGAAGAGTATCATGGCGGCAGGATTTTTGTCCAGCAGTCGGTTTTGAATGAAGGAACAACAATCAGGATTATACTTAAAAAGGGTCAGACTGACCAGAAATAATATTTCGTTAAATGCAAATGTCCGGAAATAGCTTAAATAAAGAAAAGATAAGGATAATGGCCCCGGCAGGTTCATTCGAATCTTTGCATGCTGCTCTGCAAGGAGGAGCGGGAGCGGTATATTTTGGCGTTGACAGGCTTAATATGCGTTCCAGGTCAGCCGGCAACTTTTCACTTGATGATATTGGATCTGTTTCTGAAATATGCCGGAAAAATGATGTTAGCTCGTGCCTTACGATAAATACCCTGCTTTATGATGATGATATGCCCAGCATGAGAGAGCTTGTAGCAGAAGCTAAAAAACAGCATATTTCGGCTCTGATTGTAAGTGACATTTCTGCTATCGAATATGCAAGAAAAATGGATATGGAAGTCCATTTATCCACCCAGCTCAATATCGGAAATGGGGAGGCAGTAAAGTTTTTTTCTCAGTTTGCGGATGTTATGGTACTTGCCCGTGAACTAAGCCTTGAGCAGCTTGCCAGGATAAGGGATATAATTGAAGCAGATAACATCACCGGCCCTTCAGGCAGGAAAGTTCAGCTGGAAGTTTTTGTTCACGGTGCCATGTGTATGGCTATATCCGGTAAATGTTACCTGAGCCTTCATGAGACAGGCCACTCAGCAAACCGCGGGGCATGTCTTCAGATATGCAGAAGAGCTTATACGGTAAAAGAGAAGGAGAGCGGACGGGAACTGGATATTGAAAACGAATTCATAATGTCGCCCAGGGACCTTTGCACTATCCATTTTCTCAACAAGATTATTGATGCGGGTGCCACCGTGCTGAAGATAGAAGGCCGGGCCCGGTCGCCGGAATATGTAAACACCGTTACCCGTTGTTATTCTGAAGCTCTTGAATCCATATTAAGCAGTAATTATACTGCTGCCAGGATAGGAGAATGGAGAGAGAAACTTGAAACTGTTTTCAACAGGGGTTTCTGGGACGGTTATTATCTCGGACAACGTCTTGGTGAATGGAGCCACATTTATGGTTCAAGGGCAACCCGTAAAAAAATTTATGCCGGGAAAGCAACAAATTATTACTCCAGAATCGGTGTGGCTGAATTCCTGATTGAAAACGGCTCGCTGAGGGAGGGTGAGGAAGTACTTATTACAGGACCGGGGACAGGAGTCATTCAATTGATTCCTGCCGAGATAAGAAATGATAACGGGCAGACGAAAGAGGTCTTCAAGGGTGAAAACTGTGCATTTAAAGTCGACAGGGAAGTGCGGCGATCCGATAAACTATACCGGCTGACCGAAAGAAAATAACCTGAAATGCCCCTCCCATTTACATGCCTGCTTTCAGGTCAGGTGATCAGGATGTGATATCTCGTAGAGATATTTCTTTCTGATAAATTTCAACTGTTCGATTGTAAGGTCTTTTGCATATATCCTTACCATGTCTGTAATCTCCTCCCTGTAAATATTTCCCAGGGCAGCATCGAAAGAGTAGTTATCTATATTGCTTCTTATGAAAATGGTGATTTTTTTGAAAAAGTCCCATTCCGGAGGCTCAGGGATCTCAAAATAGTACATCTGCTCTTCATCCATATCTTTGAACAAAAATTCGTCTATCATTTTCAGCCTGAAGAATTTCTGAAGCTTGATCAGCGCATCGCTGTTTACAGACTTCTTTTTCATGAAATTAATTCCTCTGCTTGCGAATTGCTCCTGGAGGTCAGGAATACAGTCAAAACAATTGATATTCCTTATCCTAATGAAATTGTAAACACTGTTTACCAGTTCGGCCTGCCCTATGGTTGCATTAAATTTTTCAGGGAATGATTCCCTGATCTTTTTTGCTACCCTCAGTATTCTTTCATTCTCATATTTGACCTCCGTAACCAGGTATATACTGTTGGGTACGGGCTTTTCCGGCAAGTTACTTCCGTGGTACCCAGGGAAGGGCTGTGAACTTTCAAGAACAAGGGTATTCGGAATGATCTTGTGTTCAACATTGACCAGCTTCTCCACCTTTGTGATGGTTCCGATTGCTGTCAGAATGGAGTCTTTTTCCATAACAGGTGTACTTTTATATAAAACTGTGCTTACATCATGGATATTGTAAAAAGTTGTTATTCGTTGTCTTTTGCAAATTTCCTGATCATGATATTTTTTAAAATGTCGATCCTTACAGGTTTGACAATGAAATCGTTCATTCCTACCTCCATAGCTTTTGTTTTATCGGTTTCTCCAGCATTTGCCGTCATGGCGATCACCGGCATTTTATAGCCCAGCCTTCTTATTTCATAAGTAGTATCAAGACCGTTTTTTCCCGGCATGCGGATATCCATGAAAATTATATCATATTGTTTCTTTTTAACCATCTCAATCACCTCTTTGCCATCGGGTGCAATATCGACATCATACCCGATGCTCCTGAACAAAGATTTTGCCACTATCTGATTTACATTATTATCTTCTGCAACAAGAATTTTAAGGTCATTTCTAACCCTTTTAAGGGTTGATTTTTTTGTATTTGGAATGGCTACATGAGGAAAGTTAGTTTGTATTATATCGAATATCTCAGATCTGTCATATGGTCCAATCAGGTAGTGATCTGCCCCGAACCTCCTGCTTTTCAAAAAGTTTCCAGTCTTGTTTACAGAGCTTATCAATATTATCAGAAACTTCTGATCAAGCTCGTTTTCGTGCAGGCTGCGGGCGATTGTAAAACCATTGCTTTTTTGCGAATCAATAATTACCAGGATCGAATAACCTGTATTCTGACCTGATATTCTGCTTTTCAGTAAATCGATTGTTGATTCATTGAATTCAGTCGTTTCATTTGAAATATCCAGTTCTGACAACAGACTGGATATTTCCTGCTTACCCTCACCTGGTTCTGCAAGCACAAGTGCCCTGATATCCTTGTAGCTGTTTACCTCGCAGAAATCCAGTTCTTTACCTGAAAACTCGTTCGAATATAGCTGTACACTAAATATAACCCTTGTTCCCGGTCCGCCTTCCTTAGGATTATCAACTACCGGGCTTTCGATGCGGAGATCGCCTTTCATAAGGTTGATAAGTTGTCTTGTCTTTCTTAATCCGAATCCTCCTCCGGGAACCGATTGCTTTTCATTTCCGTTTTGGTTCAGGATATCAGTCAGTTCCGGAGAAATTCCTGCTCCGGTATCTTCAAGGATAAATTCTATAAGAATAATTCCTGAAATCTGTTTTCTGATTTCTGCAAAGATGCTGATCTCTCCCTCCTCCGTATATTTGAGTGAATTGCTTACCAGGTTGGTAAGGATCTGCCGCAAATGAAACGGGTCTCCGATAAATTTGGCCGGCATTTTCGGCGAGATTTCGGAAGTGAGCCTGATACCCTTTTCCCTGGCTTTTTCCCTGAACAGATTCAGGGCAATTTCTATCTCCTCACTTAGCACAAACGGGATCTCCTCCACCAGGGTACTACCTTCCTCAAATCCCGAGAAATCCATAATATCATTGACAACCAACATTATGTCATCACAGCACTGCCTGATCAATTCTGTTTTGTTCATCACAGATTTGTCTCTGTTCACTTCCGGTCCAATGGAAGCGGCAATATTCATTATGCCGTTCAGAGGATTTCTGATATCAAAACTGATCCTTTTCAGGAATTCTGTCTTTGCCTCCCCGAAAAAAAACTCATTTCTCCTGGCCTCTTCTATCGGGCTTATATCGATAAATGCTTCGACCATGACTTCCTCTCCCAAAAAGGAGGACAGTATCTCTTTCTTATAGAGGATTAGCTCATTGTCATCAGTATCATAATATACATATTCACTTGTGCTCTCAATCTGACGCTTTACCGAACTATCCTGATAATCCCTGAAAAGAAAAAACATATTTGAAATATCTTTTCCCTTGACACTTTCGGGATCCTTTATCTTCAAAATTTTCAGTGCCGTGCTGTTTATCATTCTGATACGGCCATCAAGTCCCTTGATTATTATCCCTGTCGGCAATGATTCAAATATATCTTTTATCGATTGCTCAGCCTCCATCGACTTCTGCTTTTCTCTCCGTTCTTTACGTATAAAGTAGAGGAAAACCAGAATAATTAAAACAAGTACAATAAATGTTGCCGCTGATATTGTAATTACAGAGGTTATAATTGATGAGATCACAATGCTTGTATCCAGAGAAAAAACTATAAGCATGTCATGATCGAGTATGCTTATCGGATAATATGAAGAAATTACGCTGATAAGCCCCCCGGGTGTTTCAAGCTTATGGATAATACTTCCGGACTTTCCTTCGGAAGGCCAGTTGTTGGTCAAAAAGTCAATCTGTTGAAGATTATTCACATTCTGACTCAATGTGCTGAAAACAAGATTTCCATCTTTTGTTACCAGTGTTTGCCACAAGGTATTTTTAATATAATAATTGGAAAATACCGACTCAGCATATCTTCTTGTATCTATCCTTACTACCATGTTGGCAATTAAAGAGTCATTACTGAAGGTGGGCAGGATAAATATATACTCACGCTGTTGGTCATCAAACGTTTCTCTGTCATGTAGTTCACGTTGTGTTCTTGAGACATAGATATCCGTCACAAGATTATTATCCTGATCTTTCGAAGTTGTGTAAACATTTTTACGGTTGTCCATTACCGATATGCTTGTAACAAGCCGCCCGTATTTGGAAAAAAACACTTCGATTTTACTCGAACTGCTCTCCATAACTTCGGGATCATTGAAAAACCTTGTGATATCTTCTGTAAAGAGGATGTAATTTATCTCATTAACCAGGTTGGAAATATGCTGTTCAATTTCCCAGCTGCAGATTTCGGTTTGCCTTGTAAGAATGTTTTTTTGAAAACTTACCTGTTGCCGGTATATGCTGAGATAATAATAAACATTGGCGGCAATGAGTACAAGGATTGTTGATATGAGTAACAGGTAAAGATGTCTCATTGGCACATAATGGATAAATAATATTTTTGAAAGATAAAAAATAAAACAGTAAAACAAAAGCTGCCATGCCGTCGATAAAGGATCTTAACTACAGTTATGGTCTGACGCCGTGGTATGACATTTCAGTACTTCGGGGTCCTGTATTTTGCGCTGTCATCAAAATAAAGACTCAGATAACTCTTATAACGGCTTAAGCTCAGCTTGTTGTTCTTAACCGCATTCTTGACTTCACAATTAGGTTCATTAATATGCAGGCAATTATAATACTGACACCCGCCTGACAGGGCAAAGATATCGGGGAAGAAGTGAAAAATCTCCTCTTTGTCCATATCAATTATCCCGAACCCTTTTATTCCCGGGGTATCAATAATAAATCCGCCTGATGAAAGGTTAAACATCTCTGAAAATGTGGTGGTGTGTTTTCCGGTCTTATGGTATTCGGAGACTGGTGCGGTTTTAAGATTAAGAGAAGGATCTATTGTATTAATTATTGTCGATTTTCCCACCCCTGAATTACCCGCAATAAGACTGATCTTTCCGATCATAAGGTTTTTCAGCTCTTCAACACCTGTCTTCATTACTGCCGATGTTTTCACTGCCTCATAGCCTATTGAACCATACATTGACACAAGATCATCCATCTCAGTAGCCAGTTT
This sequence comes from Bacteroidales bacterium, assembly GCA_007120695.1. Taxonomy (GTDB): domain Bacteria; phylum Bacteroidota; class Bacteroidia; order Bacteroidales; family PUMT01; genus PXAP01. The sequence goes on from SKND01000276.1 coordinate 11,444, forward strand.
ACCATCATACAGGTCTGTCTTGTTGAAAACAAGAATGGCCGGTATCCTGTATGCTTCACTGGTTGCCAGGAACCTGTCTATAAACCTGAGGGTGGTCCTTGGCCGGATCAAAGAGATCATCAGGAATGCCTGGTCGACGTTTGCCGCCAGAACATGAGCTTCTTTGGAGAGATTGGATGATTTTCTGACAATGTAGTTTTTTCGGTCCAGTATCCCTGTAATGATGCCGGTTCTCTCTTTTTCAAGCCTGTAAAATTCTACGTTATCTCCAACAGCCACCGGGTTGGTGCTGCGTATACTGCCAGCCCTGAGCCTCCCCTTGATTATGCAGGGAATGTTCTGTTTTTTGCTGTCACGTACGGTATGCCAGCTGCCGGTTGATTTTACCACAAGTCCCTTTTCCACATCCAGAACTTTCTCTTCAAGAGTTGAATTATACAAGAAAAATTTTCAGCAATCCGGCAGTATATTAATTGCCGGGTTGCTATTAAGTACCATGATTCTGTAACTGCCGTAAATCTGCCTGTAACATATTTCCCTTTCGGGGATGATAACGGCAAGATTTAGTATCTTAGTTACTTTCATTTGATGCCGCGCTTTTCAAGAAAACCGGAAATAAGCTCTTCAAGATCAGGCCTGCCAATCTCCTGCAGGTCATAACCCACCTTTGTTGATGGCTTATTTATCTTGATAATTCTTCCCAGATCTATTGGTGTACCTATTACCACCGAATCACAGTCGGTCCCGTTAATTGTCTTTTCAAGATCGCTTATCTGTTCTTCACCATAACCCATTGCAGGCAAAAGAGTTCCGATATCCGGATATGTTTTGAATGTCTCTTCAAGCTTACCTACGATATATGGTCTCGGGTCAATTAGCTCACTTGCACCATATTTCCTGGCAGCAACAGTACCAGCCCCTATTTTCATATTACCGTGTGTAAGTGTCGGACCGTCTTCAACAACCAGTACCCTCTTGCCCTTTATTATTTCAGGGTTCTCTACTGTAAGGGGAGACGCCGCATCAACAACAATGGCTTCCGGATTGACCTTTTCAATATTATTCCGGAGTTTTTGAATATCTTCCGGAGCCGAACTGTCAATTTTATTAATTACTACAATATCAGCCATTCTCAAAGTAACCTCACCCGGATAAAATAAAAGCTCGTGGCCAGCCCTGTGCGGGTCAGTAACCGTGATCATCAGGTCGGTTTTATAGAAGGGAAAATCGTTGTTCCCTCCATCCCAAACAATTACATCAGCCTCTTTTTCTGCTTCCCGAAGGATGGCTTCATAATCAACTCCGGCATATATTATATTACCTCTTACAACATGAGGCTCATACTCTTCCATCTCCTCAATAGTGCATTTGTGAAGGCTGAGGTCCTCTACAGTGGCATAACGCTGGACCTTCTGAGCCACAAGGTCTCCGTAGGGCATAGGATGGCGGATTGCCACTACTTTTAATCCCCGGGCCAAAAGGATCGCAATTACTCTTCTTGAGGTCTGGCTTTTTCCGCAACCTGTCCTTACCGCACCAACGGAGATAACGGGCTTTTTGCTTTTAATCTGGGTGTGCGCAGGCCCAAGCAGCAGAAAATCGGCACCTGCTGAATGAACAATGGCACTTACCGCCATAACCTCCTGGTATGAGATATCTGAATACGAGAATGAGCATATATCAGCTTCAAGTTGCTTAATAAGCCCGGTCAGATCCTGTTGAGGGTGGATTGGTATACCCTCCGGGTAAAGTTTTCCTGCAAGTTCGGACGGATATTTCCTGCCGTCAATATCGGGAATCTGAGCCGCGGTAAAAGCAACCACATTATATAAGTCGTTATCCCTGTAATAGGTATTGAAATTGTGGAAATCCCTGCCGGCTGCACCGATAATAATTACATTCTTTTTTGGCATTTAAAAATTTCAATTTGGTTTGAATGAATAATTATGTTTTTGTAAACAATAAAACAATGTATTACCTCTTTTTATCATCAATTAAAGGTAATCCGGCCGAAAAATAGTATTTTTTGTCGAATAAATTTTAAATAAGTTCAAAAACATATTGATCAGCTTACTTCATGAATCATTTATCATTATCTTTATTGGGAATTACAACGCATTGAATTCTAAATCAGAAACCGACATTGAATTTTCTTGCACACATATATTTATCAGGAGGCTCTGATGAGATTAAGATTGGGAATTTTATCGGCGATTATGTAAAGGGCAGAAATTACGAAAAATATCCGGAGCTCGTTCGCAAAGGAATTATACTGCACAGGAAGATAGACAGTTTCACCGATTCACATCCCATTGTAAACCAGAGCAAAATGCACCTGCGAAAACGTTTCAGGCGTTATTCGGGTGTCATTGTCGATATATTCTATGATCATTTTCTGGCAAGTGAATGGCATATGTTCTCAAAGCACCCCCTGCCCCAGTTTGTGGTCAATATGTATGAGATTCTTGTCAGCAACTATTTCATACTCCCCAACGAAATCAAGACATTCCTGCCGTTTTTCATCATCAATAACTGGCTCGAATCATATACAAGTATAGAAGGTATAGAGGGTGTACTCCGGAGAATGACAAAACGAACCTCTCTTCCCAATGAGACAACATTTGCCATAGCCGAGCTCAGAAAAAACTACCACCTTTTCAGGGATGACTTCCTGGAGTATTTTCCCCAGCTTGTTGCTTACGTTGAGGAAAAACATTCGGTTGAAATTAATGAGTTTCACTCTCCGGACTATTTCTGACACCCGACATCCCCTTTACGGATGGCAATAATCAACAGGGTATTTAATCCTGCCCCCGATCCGAATGGAATTAATAAATGAAAATATGGGGTTGATGTGCGATGATGAACCGTTTACAGCATCCTATCTTAAAAACTCCATCCTGACTGCATCAAATCTCAGGAGGATAAACAGCATTACTGTAAAAGCCCACATGGAAGATCCCCCGTAGCTAATGAAAGGAAGCGGAATTCCTATTACCGGCACAATTCCAATGGTCATTCCGATATTGATAACAAAGTGGGTGAAAAGAATGGAAATTATTGAATAACCATAGATCCTTGCAAATTGTGATCTCTGCCTTTCAGCAAGATAAATAAGACGGAGAAGCAGGAATACAAACAATCCGATCAGCATTGTAGAGCCTGCAAAACCAAATTCCTCACCAATTGTACAGAATATAAAATCTGTGCTCTGTTCAGGTACAAAATTGAACTTGGTTTGTGTTCCCTGTAAAAATCCTTTACCGGTAAGACCGCCGCTGCCAATTGCAATCTTCGACTGGTTTATGTTATAACTCTGACCCAACGGATCATCATCAAAGCCCAGAACAATATTGATGCGGCTTCTCTGGTGCGGCATAAGTACATTGTCAAACACATAGTCGACCGAATAGGTATACAGCAATGCTGCAATAAGAAGTCCCAGGAGCAGTGAGGCCTTATTTCTTTTATTCCGGAAGGCAAGTCCCATAAGTACCAGAGACCCAGCAACAGAGGCTGTTATGAGCTTAACCACAAGCATGGTGCCGGGAGCGGCAAGTTGAAATATCCCCATTACAGCAAGGCAGATCAGGGCGAATATAAGAACTGCCTTTGCTGCTGTTTTCATGTTGCGGCCGATAATCATATATGCAGAAAGTGCCGATATAACAAGAAGTGCGACCATGTTCACCTCATTCAATAGCAGGGCCAGCACAGAAAGAAAACCAAAAAGTATAAAAAAGAACAGCACCCAGCCCGTTAATCCTTCACGGTAAAGAACAAGGATAAATGCAAAAAAGACTAACGAAGATCCAACATCGGGCTGGAGAAGAATGAGGAGAACCGGGAGGAAAATTATGCTTCCCATAGTCAGCAGCGCCCTGGAATCATGTATTTTGAGTTTAGTGGTACTTAAAAACTGTGCCAGAGCAAGTGCGGTAGCAAGTTTGGCAAATTCAGCGGGCTGGATCTGAATCCCTCCGAACTGGAACCATGATTTTGAAGCATTAACCTCGGTACCGAAAAATAATACAGCTATCAGTAAAAGAATGGTAATAGCATAAAAGAAGTACGAAAAAAACAGGAAAAGCTTATTGTCTGTCAGCAGGACTGCAGCAGCGATCACGATGGCTGCAATGATCCATATCAGCTGTTTGCCATATCTCTGGGTGGTGTCGAAAATGCTCTGATGTTCTTCATCGTATACTGCGCTGTAGATACTTATCCACCCAATGAAAAGCATTACCAGGTAAACAAGTACGGTCATCCAGTCAAGATTGGCCCATATATTAATCTTCCTGCTCATCACTTAAGTTTTCCTGTCTGCTGGTTGAGGCAACTTCCCTGTTTATAAAGTCTGCACTTAGAATGCGGTCCTCCAGCCACTTTCTGGTAACCTCACCGGTCAGATATTTTTCAATAATAAGGCTTGCGATAGGGGCCGCCATTGCTGATCCGAAGCCTGCGTTTTCTACATACACTGATATTGCTATCTGCGGGTTATCCTTTGGTGCAAATGCAATAAAAACCGAATGATCATCCCCGTGAGGATTCTCTGCAGTACCTGTTTTACCGCAAATATCCAGCCCCTGAACCTGGGCAATCCTGGCTGTTCCGCCGTCCGGACCGTTTACGGCACGGTGCATTCCGTCTATAACCGGTTCAAACCAGACCGAGTCGATGCTTGTAAAGTTCTCTTCCCTGAATGCCCTGTCATTATCTGAATTTTCTATATTTCTTACGATATGTGGGGTATAATAATATCCTCTGTTGGCAATTGCCGCTGTCATATTTGCCATCTGAATAGGCGTTACGGATAGCTCGCCCTGTCCTATAGCCATCGAGACAAGTTGCAGTGACCTCCATCGGTTTTCTCCATAAAATCGGTCATAATATGTTGATGGTGGCACAAATCCACGAAGTTCATTAGGGAAATCGGCTTCCAGCCTTTCACCAAGTCCGAAAGAGCGCACATGGTCAGCCCAGACATTATAACCGTTTGTAACGGAACCATATTTCGGGTGATCAAGCAAATCTCTGAAAATATGGCAGAAATAGGTGTTGCATGAAACCTGGATAGCCTCGGGCATTGCAACGGGAGTTGTATGATACCGGCATCTTACAGTGAGCCTGCCCACTGTATAATGACCCGGACAGGTATGCCTGGTATGTTCATTCACAATACCCTCCTGCATTGCTATCAGACCATTAACCACTTTAAAGGCCGAACCGGCAGGGTAGTGAGCCATTAAAGCCCGGTTAAAAAGAGGTTTGAGGGTATCTGCGGCAAGCTGCCTGAAATTCAAAGTGCGTACCCTTCCCACCAGCAATTCCGGATTATATGCAGGAGCCGAAACAAGAGCTAATATTTCACCGGTAGAAGGCTCAACAGCCACTATGCTTCCGATCTTGTTCTGCATCAGCTTTTCGCCGTATTTCTGAATCACTGCGTCGATCGAAAGGGTTATGTCGTTCCCAACTACGGCGGGTATATTATACCTGCCTTCCTGATATGAGCCCATAATACGGTTGTGTACATCAACAAGAAATACATTTTTCCCTTTTTCTCCCTTCAGCTCTTCTTCATAGGTAGCTTCAATACCGGTTATACCAATATAGTCGCCCATGGCATAACCTTGTTTCTCATCAATAATTCTCCCGTCCACCTCGCCTACATATCCGAGAATATGGGCAGCAATATCATTCGGATAACTTCTCAGGGTCCTAAGCTGGACGTAAAATCCCGGAAACTTGTAGAGTTTCTCCTGCAGAACCGCGTAAGTTCTTGATGATATCTGCTTAAGAAAAACAGACGACCTGAACATTGAATATGCACGGGCCTTACTTATCTCCTGGTCGAGATATTCCCGGTCTATTTCAAGAATCTGGCAGAGTTCAACAGTATCAAACTCAGCAAGCTGTCCGGGAACCACCATCAGGTCATATACCGGCTGGTTATAAACCAGCAACTCCCCGTTCCGGTCATAAATCAGTCCCCGTGCAGCATATTGGGTAACATTTCTGAGAACATTACTGCTGGCACTCAACTTATATGACGGATCAATAACCTGCAGAATAAACAGCCTGACAATAAAAAAAAGTACCGGCAATACTATCATAGCCCCGATAATGTACTTTCTGTCAGAATAATGGTCCTTCATTTTTCCTGATCAATTAATAATATAAACAATCAATTTCTTATTATACAAATGGTCATTTCTCCCCGCGGTTCTGTTGTGTTGATCATCTGCTCTTAACTTATATAATTTACTTCTACGTTTTAAATCACAACTAGTTACAGCACTGAAAATAAAGCAGTAAGATTAGTTTAATCTTACTTCCTGTAAATAAAATACTGGCTTATCAAAACCAAAAAAAGCGTAAAAATACTACTAAGAATGACCCTGTAAAGGGTCAGGTGGAAATCGGTGAAACGAAACACCTCAATATAGAACAGAAAAAAGTGATGCGCAAGTATGAGTATAGCCGAATATTGAAAAAACCATCCGAATCCGTAATAATATACCCTTGGGAATGACCCGGGCACATACCCGTCCCTTGGTGCAAAGTAGTCCAGCACCAGCGGTCGCAGAAACGCCATGAACACGGTTGCTGAGGCATGAAGTCCGGGGGTGTTTGAAAACAGATCGATAATCAGTCCCAGAAAAAATCCCAGGATCAGTAAAAGCCACCCGGGTGTTTCAAATGGGAGCAGCAGGATGAAAAGCACATAAAAATAGGGGTTCACAAACCCGCTGAACTGGATGTTGTTCAGTATAAATACCTGAAAAAACACCAGAACAACTATACGCAGTATATTTCTCGGCAAAACTTTGATCATAGCCTTATTCCTCTTCTAGTTCAAGTAACTCATCCCTGAACCTGTCTTCTATAACATAGGTATAGTTCAGCTTTCTGAAATCGGTTGAAAGGTCAACCTCAATTTTATAAAAATTACCTCCTTCAATTTCAAAATTGCTGATTGTTCCTATCATGATGCCTTCCGGAAATATTGCCGAAAAACCTGATGTTACAATTGAATCTCCCTGGTTCAGTATAACATGATGGGGTATATCGTAAAGAGTAGCTTTTGCCGGGTCGGTTCCGTCCCAGTGCAGGGAACCAAAATATCCGCTGTTTTTAAGCTTTGAGCTAATTCTAAGGTCACTGTTTAGTATGGGGATAACGGTCGAGAAGTTTTCAGACACTCCGGTTATGATACCAACAACACCATTTCCCGAAATAACAGCCATATCCGGTTTTACGCCATGAAGAAGGCCCTTATTGAGACTTATATAATTATTCTGTTTGTTGACGGAATTCGCAATGACCCTTGCCGGTATGAAATTGTACTGTTGTTCCCATGCTTCATCAAATTCGACATTGGCAGCAGCCGGAATCTGAAGTTTATAGGATGACAGGAGGCTGTTTCTCAGACGCTGGTTTTCATCCAGAAGTGCACGGTTAGTCTCGTGAAGGTCAAGGTATTGTCTGAATGAGAATGTTTTTGAATTGACATAACCGGAGATATTTCGTGTCAGGTTAAATGCATATGCGCTCTGATAGTTATTGTTACGGAAAACCAGAGTAAGAGCAACCGTTTCAAGTAGAATGAAAAGGATCAAAAAGTGATTGTTTAATATGAATCTTATCAGATTGCGCATTTCCCTGGCATCCCATTATCTCATAAGAAAAGAGAATTTTTCCACATTTTTAAGTGCAATTGCCGTACCCCTGGCAACTGCATGAAGAGGGTCTTCTGCAACATGAAAGGGGATGTTTATCTTATCTGTCAGCCTCCGTGAAAGTCCCCTCAGCAAAGCACCCCCTCCCGCAAGGTTTATCCCCTTGTTCACAATATCTGCATAAAGTTCGGGCGGAGTATGTTCAAGCACATTCAGAACAGCAGATTCAACTTTTGAAATTGATTTATCAAGGCAATGTGCAATTTCCTGGTATGACACCGGAATCTCAATGGGCATTGCCGTCATCAGGTTAGGGCCCCTGACTATATAATCGGCGGGGGGATTGTCCAGGTCTGGTAATGCTGATCCGACATTGATTTTTATCTCCTCGGCGGTCCGCTCACCGATTTTTATATTATGCTGGTGCCTCATATAGGTCTGTATATCATTGGTGAAGCCGTCGCCGGCAACCCTGATTGATTTGTTGCAAACAATTCCTCCCAGTGCAATAACGGCAATTTCAGTTGTTCCGCCACCAATATCAACTATCATTGTTCCCTCCGGTGCTTCAACATCTATTCCGATTCCGATAGATGCAGCCATTGGTTCATAGATCAGGAATACATCACGGCCTCCTGCATGTTCGGAGGAGTCACGAACTGCCCTCACCTCCACCTCGGTACTTCCGGATGGTATGCAGACCACCATTCTCAGTGAAGGAGAAAACAATCTTGGCTTACTGTTTATAATCTTTATCATTCCCCTGATCATCTGCTCTGCAGCATTGAAATCGGCTATAACACCATCTCTCAACGGCCGGATGGTCTTTATGTTTTCATGTGTTTTTCCGTGCATTTGTCTTGCTTTCTCTCCAATTGCTATCAGTTTTCCGGTTTTCTGGTCAATAGCCACGATAGATGGTTCATCAACCACTATCTTGTCATTATGTATGATAATTGTGTTTGCAGTACCAAGGTCAATGGCAAGTTCCTGTGTTAAAAATGAAAATAAGCCCATGTTGTCAGTTTTCTAATAAGGTTGTTATTTCTAATGTTTAAAATGTCTTGCTCCTGTAAATACCATTTTCATCCCTGTTTTGTTACAAAAGTCGATCGATTCCTGATCTTTTACCGAACCACCGGGCTGTATAACCGCTGTAATACCCGCCTTATGGGCTATCTCAACCGAATCGGCAAACGGGAAAAAGGCATCCGAGGCCATTACCGCCCCATTCAGTTCAAAACCTGCTGCCTTTGCTTTATCAACAGACTGCCTGAGGGCATCTATCCTTGAAGTTTGTCCGACACCACTACCAAGCATCTGGCCGTTTTTTGCAAGCACTATGGCATTTGATTTGGAATGTTTAACAATTTTATTCGCAAAGATCATATCCTCAATCTCTCCCGGAGCAGGAGCAGACTCAGTTACCACTTTCATATCAGACCCGGATTCAGTTTTCGTATCTCTTTCCTGAACAAGAATCCCTCCTGTAACAGTCCTGACAAGCTTAGCCGGCATGTTGTTTCCTGTGTTTACCAGGATTATCCTGTTTTTTTTCTGCTTTAATACCAAAAGAGCCTCCTCTGCATAACCCGGAGCGATGATCACTTCAAAAAATAATTTATTGATCTCACCGGCCGTTTCCTTATCTACTTCCCTGTTGGTAATTAAAACCCCTCCAAATGCAGAAACAGGATCACCAGCCAGTGCATCCAGCCAGGCTTTCAGCAGATTACCAGCTGAAGCAAGACCACAGGCATTGTTATGCTTCAGGATAGCGAATGTTGTTTCGTCAAATTCTGAAATCAGGCCTAGTGCCGCATCAATGTCAAGAAGGTTGTTATAGGAGACCTCCTTACCATGCAATTGGTTAAAGGGCAGGTTGCCGTAATAAAATGCCTCCTGATGGGGGTTCTCCCCATACCTTAGTTTTTTCCTGTTGCTGAAACTGAAAGAGAAATTCTCCGGGTTATCCGGTGTTCCGGATAATCCTTTTTCACCTGTAAAATATTCAAATATTGCAGTATCATATCCGGAAGAGACTCTGAACGCCTCACCAGCAAGTCTTCTCCGCTCCGCCAGATCAGTCTCTCCGTGACGTTTGTCAAGGATTTCTGTCAGCACGGGGTAATGATCCACAGAGGGTATGATAACCACATCGCTGAAGTTTTTAGCAGCTGCACGGATCAGGGAGATCCCGCCTATATCAATCTTTTCTATTATTTCATGCTGTGGTGCTGAGGCAGCCACCGTTTCCCCGAAAGGGTACAGGTCCACAACTACAAGGTCGAAGGAAGGGATATCGTATTTTTTGAGCTCACCAGCATCCCCTGAATTATCCCGCCGGGCAAGTATCCCGCCGAATATTTTGGGATGGAGGGTTTTAACCCTGCCGCCAAAGATGGATGGATAACCGGTAATCTCCTCAACCCGGGTAACAGGAATATCCATTTTTTCAATAAACGTGGCTGTTCCTCCTGTTGAATAGATCTGAATCCCAAGCTTATCGAGAGCCAGTATCAGTGATTCAAGAGAATCTTTATGCCAGACGGATATAAAAGCAGTGGAAATCTTTCTTAATGCACTCATTAACAGGGAATTATTTTAATACTGCAAAGATATATAAAAAGTTAAATATTTTATGAGACTTCGTGTACAAAAACCGAGAAAACATAATAAACGATTTCGCCTGTAGTTATTGGGCTGGTCTGCTGTTTTCCCCGGCTCAGAAAACCAACTTTTCCTGCACTGTTTGATAACCGGTGCCGGGATAGTATTTATTGACTGTGTGTAATTTTACGCAGAAAAAATTTGACCTGAAGGTCGATTACCCATGCAATATATTACGCTTTGTTGAATTTTCAATTGTTTGGAAATTGACCTAAAGGTCGATTTTGCATGCTGTTGTCAGTGCATTGTACAATTTTATTTGGATGCAAAATTCATGTACATTTCTTCTGTAAAAAAGCATAAATTTTGTAATAAAAAATATCCAAAATTTATGCTTACAGTCGGAACCGCTGCGCTTTAACATTAAATTTTTTAATTCATCCAATGTAAAATCTAATAAACGGCTTAACAATATGTTACAATTACGGCTATTGAGTGTTATGTTTTTCAATCCATTGAATCCTCATGATTTGGACTTAACGTTTAGTGAAATTAATGTGATGAGGATTTCATGCGTCTGTGTGTAATTTTACGCAGAAAAAATTTAATGTATATTTGCTATTTGAAAACTTTAAAAGTTAAAATATTCTTCATCTGAATGATCTGGATAAAACTTCTTCGTGAAAGCCTTGTGTTCGCTTTCGGCTCGGTTATGGTAAACAAGCTTCGCACCCTGTTGTCGCTGCTTGGAATAACCATTGGGATTTTTGCTATTATTTCAGTTTTCACTATAGTTGATTCCCTTGAGAATAATATTCGCGAAAGCATTTCTGTACTTGGAGATGATGTGGTTTATGTACAGAAATGGCCCTGGGCTTTCAGTGGAGATTATCCCTGGTGGGTTTATATGCGCAGGCCCGTACCTGATCTTCGTGATTTTGAGGAAGTACGTCGCAGGTCGCAATTTGCCGAGGGAATAGTATTTTCGGCCTCAACCAGCGGAGTAGTCAGTTATGGAAGTAACTATCTCAGAAATACAGGTATATGGGCTAATACGCACGACTTTCCAATAGTCCGCCATTTTGAACTTTCACAGGGGAGGTACTTTACACCTTACGAATCGGCTGCTGGAAGAAACCTTGCCGTAATAGGCCAGGATATAGCCCGGGAGCTTTTTAGCAATCAGGATCCGCTGGGCAGGGAGATACAGATCTCCGGGAGAAGAGTTACGGTTATTGGTGTGGTACAAAGAGAAGGAACGAATATGTTTGTAGGCGGAGGAAGTCTTGATGAGATGGTTCTTCTTCCCCTGAATTATGCAAGAACTATATATAATATCAGGTCTGATCAACTTAATCCGATGATAATGGTCAGGTCATTACCCGGGGTTCCAAACCAGGAGTTAATAGATGAATTACGCCAGATCCTTCGCTCGGCAAGAAGGTTGAAACCAGCCACGGATGATAATTTTGCCCTTAACCAGGCAAGTGCAATAACCCAGGGGCTTGATCAGATATTTGTCATGATCAATTTGGTTGGCTGGATTATAGGTGGATTCTCAATTCTTGTTGGAGGGTTCGGAATTGCCAACATAATGTTTGTTTCTGTCAAGGAGAGGACCAACCAGATTGGTATCCAGAAATCGCTGGGGGCAAAGAACTATTTTATACTGTTGCAGTTTCTTTATGAATCTGTCTTGCTGGCATTAACCGGTGGCGTTCTCGGACTTATTCTTATTTTCACAGGAACTTTGCTGATCAGTGGTTTATCAGATTTTACAATTACCCTTACATTTGGTAATATAGGTCTCGGACTGTTTGTTTCGGCTGTTATTGGTGTAATAGCGGGTTACGCACCGGCATATTCTGCATCACGCCTTAATCCCGTTGAGGCAATAAATCATACTTTCTGATACCCCGGCTTACCGGCTATTTTGTTTTCAGACACTTGATATTAAGGTGTATTCTGGTAAGGGCAAAATAATTCCTGATAATTTATTTGTCATCAAATTATTTACAAAAGTGCATAGAAGACACGACCTATTGAGAAGTATATCATCAATCCCATCAAATCGTTGCTGGTTGTAATGAAAGGTCCGGTCGCAAGGGCCGGATCTACCTTGAATTTATCAAGCAGAAGAGGAACCATTGTCCCAAACAGAGAGGCAAAAAGAATGACAGAAAAAAGTGCTGCACTAACCGTGAAAGTAAGCGCCAGAGAACTTTTTACCAGGAGATTATAGGTTAACATCAGCCCTGCCAGAGTCAGTCCGTTGAGACAAGCTACGGAGAACTCCTTAAGAAGTCTTCTGAATGTTTTGGAGATCTGTATGGTCTGATTGGCAAGTCCCTGCACTACAATAGAAGATGACTGCACTCCTACATTTCCTGCGGTGGCAGCAATAAGTGGCATGAAAAAGGCCATTTCAGGGTAAATACCGAGATCTGCTTCGAACAATCCGATAACCTGTGAGACCAGTATGCCGCCGGTCAGTCCCACCAACAACCATGGAAGCCTCGCTCTTGTCAGTATCCAGACCTTATCTGTGGGTTCAATATCTTCAGATATACCTGCAATAAGCTGGTAATCTTTTTCGGCCTCCTCCTGAATAACATCTACAATATCATCTATAGTGATCCTTCCAGCCAGCCTTCCGATCTGGTCAACAACAGGAAGCGCTACAAGGTCATATTTTTTCATTATGTTGGCAACCTCTTCAGACGGGGTATCGGTTCTTACCGAAATTACATCTGATTTGAGAAGATCAGATATCTGTGAGGTTCTTGAGCTTAACAGTAGCTTTTTCAATGAAAGAGTACCCTTGAGCATATTGGAATTATCGACTACATAAACAAAATAGACTTCGTCAACCTCTTCTGCCTGCTTTCTCATCTCACGAATGCTGGTAACAACATTCCAGTTTTCATTCACCTGGATCAGCTCTTTGGCCATGAGGCCCCCTGCAGTATCCTCATCATACGAGAGCAGATCGACAATATCTCCCGCATGCTCAACATCCTCAAGCCTTGAGAGTACCTCTTCCTTCCTGTTATTGGAGAGCTCACCAAGCACATCGGCGGCATCATCGGTATCCATGTTATCGATCAGCTGTCTTGCTATAATATCACTGGAAAGATTTTTAAGGACTCTTTTTCTGTCGTCAATCTCCAGTTCAATCAGAACATCTGCAGCTGTTTCGTTGTCAAGCAACGTAAAGAGGAACTCTCCTTCGTCTTCATTGAGCTGGGTATACAGTTCAGCTATATCTGCCGAATGAAAATTTTCAAGAAGCCGTATCACGACATCTCTGTCTTCACGTTTTATAGATTCACTTAGTGTTGCGATAAAATCGCGTGTCAATTCAACCTGCATTTCAATAGATTTTAGGAGATGGAACCTATTAATCTGGTAAGATAGACAAAATCACCGGAGGATAGTTGTTCAGGTCGCTGAGAAAGAAATTTATCCGGATGATACGTTATATTACCGGATATTTCACTGTCATAATTCACGGTTGTCCCGTCAGTACGGGTAATTAGAGGTCGTGATCCCGTTCTTGCCGAAGAATTGCCAGATCTGTTAGCTCTGCTCTGTTCCCGATCTTCTGCCCTTAATTCTTTAGTTAACAATGACGCAAGAGAGTTTCGCAACATTTTCCGTCTCTGGTTAAAAGCCGTTTTTACAACCCGGAAAAACAGGGCATCATCACAATCAAGCTTAAACTCCTGTTTCCTGGTCAGTCTCAGCACTGCCGACTGCACTTTAGGAGGTGGTATAAAGACCTGCGGGCCAACATTAAACAATATCTCGGCTTTGTAGTAAGCCTGGAGGAGGACACTCAGAATTCCGTAAACCTTTGAACCCGGGGGCGAGACAATCCTGTCGGCCACCTCTTTTTGTACCATGCCGATAACTTCCGGCACAAGGTGCCTGTTTTCAATTATCCTGAAAAATATCTGGCTGGAAATGTTATATGGAAAATTGCCTATTACCGCTACCTGGTCTGAGTAATTCTCAGCAAGAGAATACTTCAGGAAATCGGCATTAACAATATTTGTAGTTACCCCGGGGAAGCGCTCCCTCAAATACTCCACCGACTCATAATCAATCTCAATAAGGCGTGTGGAGAAATTTCCATTTTCAACCAGGAATTGTGTGAGAATACCCAAGCCGGGACCTATTTCGATAACATGCTTATACCCTTCGCAGCTCAGGGCATCTGTTATTTTCCTGGCAATATTCTTATCTGAAAGGAAATGCTGGCCGAGCTTCTTTTTCGGGTTAACACTGAGCATTGATTATTGAATTGGTACACCGGTTAAACCATTTCTCAGGCTACTTTGAGTTTCTTTATATTTACTTTTTCCAGTTTCTCTTTTGCAAATTTAAGGTCGATCCGAAGCTCTCTGCTTTTTCCCGAGGGCATCTCGAACATCGGATCTATCATTATCGCCTCACATATGGAACGAAGTCCCCTTGCTCCCAGCTTGAATTCGACGGCCTTATCAACTATGTACTCAAGAACATCTTCTTCAACCTCAAGACTTATCCCATCCATCTTGAAAAGCTTAACATACTGCTTTATCATTGAATTCTTCGGCTCGGTAAGTATGGCGCGAAGGGTTGTGCGGTCGAGAGGATTAAGGTATGTGAGCACGGGCAGTCTTCCTATAATTTCAGGAATTAAACCAAAAGATTTGAGGTCTTGCGGAGCGATATACTGTAACAGGTTTTCCCTGTCCAGCTGATCTGCCCTTGCAGACGCAGAATAGCCCACAACCTTGGTGTTTAACCGCTGGCCTATCTTCCTCTCGATGCCGTCAAAAGCACCACCACAAATGAAAAGTATATTCTTGGTGTTGACTGGGATCATTTTCTGGTCAGGATGTTTCCGCCCGCCCTGAGGGGGCACATTTACAACCGAACCTTCCAGCAGTTTCAGCAGTCCCTGCTGAACACCTTCGCCGCTGACATCACGTGTTATCGAAGGATTATCACTCTTCCGTGCAATTTTGTCAATCTCATCAATAAATACTATGCCCCTTTCGGCCGACTCAACATTGTAATCTGAAACCTGTAAAAGCCTGGTGAGGATGCTTTCAATATCTTCTCCCACATATCCGGCTTCAGTAAGAACAGTTGCATCTACTATGGTGAAGGGCACATGCAGCAGCCGTGCTATTGTTCTTGCAAGCAGGGTTTTGCCAGTTCCTGTCTCTCCCACAAGAATTATATTGGACTTCTCTATCTCAGTATCCTGATCATCCCTGTGGCTTTCCTGCATCAGCCTTTTATAATGATTGTATACTGCAACCGATATAAATTTTTTGGCATCATCCTGTCCGATCACATATTGGTCGAGAAACGTCTTTATCTCTATAGGCTTCAGGAGCTTGATATGTTTGAGGTCGAGATCCGATTTAGATTTGACTTCCTCTTTTACGATTCCGTATGCCTGTTCTGCACAGGAGTCACATATATGTCCTGATACTCCTGCAATCAGCAGGTTGGTTTCCTTCTTGGTCCTGCCGCAGAAGGAACACTTCTCAGATTTTTTGTCGTTCGAATAAGCCATAATATATCAGTTCCGTTATTTGAATTCCATGTTTTTTCCGGTGGCGGGTACATTCTCATTAATCATGTATCTACTTTTTCTTTTGGTTTCTGAACAGTACTTCGTCGATCATGCCGTACTCCTTTGCTTCTTCAGAAGTCATCCAGTAATCCCGGTCTGAATCTTTCTCAACTTTTTTGAACGACTGTCCTGTATGGTCAGAAATTATTTCATACAGCTCTTTTTTGAGTTTTTGTATCTCGCGAACAGTTATCTCAATATCTGAAACCTGTCCCTGCGCACCCCCCATTGGCTGGTGTATCATCATTCTTGAGTGCTTCAGACCTGAACGTTTTCCTTTTGCACCAGCTGCAAGCAGGACTGCCGACATTGAGGCAGCCATTCCCGTGCAGATGGTGGCAATGTCAGATCCGATGTATTGCATTGTATCATAAATACCCAGTCCTGCATGTACTGATCCGCCCGGACTGTTGATGTAGATCTGGATGTCTTTGGCCGGGTCTGAAGATTCGAGGTACAGCAACTGCGCCTGTACTATATTTGCTACATAATCGTCAATTGGAAGTCCCAGAAAAATTATCCTGTCCATCATCAGGCGTGAGAAAACATCCATTGAGGCAATATTGAGCTGTCTCTCTTCAATGATGGTGGGTGAAATGTATGAATTCAGGAGTGACTGGTAACTGTCAATTCTTGACCCGCTCATGCCCAGGTGGCCGGTCGCATATTTGCGGAAATCGTTTTCTTTACTCATTTTTTTCGGTGTTGGTTTTACTGCTGTAAATTTAGTAAACTAATTTGCAGAAAAAAGTTATGGATGGTTTTCCATGATACAAAAGTCTCAAAATAAAATGAACAAACCACGGGGATTGACTTCGTCGATCTCACATGGGTTATTGTTTACATTTAGCAATATAGATCAGATGTGACATTCATACGTTTGAAATGCTAAACATGAGTTACTTGCTAATCATAAATGATAAGTTTATTGTATGTGAGAACGGCCGCAGGGTATTTATAGTTACTCCTGCTCAAATAATTTGGCAAACTCCTCCTCTTTTACCTTCTTCTCCTCCAGTTTAGCAGTCTCTTTTACAAGATGGGTTATTTTTTCCTGGAATTTCTGCTCGTACAACCTTCTTCTTTCCTGGTCCTTTTTGAGCATCTCACCAGCGTAGTTTTTAAGGTGTTCTTCAGGTACATCGGCCATGCCATATTGCCGGAATTGCATGAGAACCTGCTGTTTGGCCAGATCTTCCACCTCGGCGGGCTCTACCTTAAGATCAAACTTCTTGATGAAGGCATCTTGTATGAGTTGCCATTTAAGGTCGTCTTTGACTTTTGGAAAATCTTTTTCAAGATCCTCTTCGCTTACTTTACCAGCGTTTGATTCAAGAAGCCAGCGTTTGATGAATTCTTCGGGAAGTTCGGTCTTCACTTTGCCTGTCATTTTGGCTTTTGTGTCGATAAACAGCTTGTAATCGCTGTTCTGGGCATATGCCTTTTCAATCTCCTCCTTCAACTTGTTTCTGAACTCTTCCTCAGATTTGATCTCTCCCTCCCCGAATGCCTTATCAAAGAGTTCCTGGTTAAGTTCTGCCTTTTTCCAGCGGTTTATCTCTTCAATGGTCAGCTGGAAGATCATTGATTCAGTTTCGATTTTTTCTTTTTCAATTCCAAGTAATTGTGCAAGTTCTGCGTCGCTTGGGTATGCCTTCTTAAGATCTATTTGCAGGATATCGCCCACTTTTGATCCCGTAAGCTGCTTTTTGATCTCTTCATCTTTGATAACTCTCATCGACAGTGAAGAACCTTCTACCGAAATTCCTTCTTCTATAACTTCATTTTCACTACTTAACTGGCTGAGGTTTCCTTTGATTACATCCTCTTCTTCAACTTCATCACCACTTACCATCTCTCCAAACTGGTTTGCGTAATTGTCGGCATGCTTGTCGATCATCTCTTTATCAGCATCAATTAAATAGTAAGGAAACATATCCTTTTGGGAAATATCTACCTCAATTTCGGGAGCTATACCAATATCAAATGCAAACTCAAAATCTTCCTGATTATCAAAGTCAATCTTCTTCTGATGTTCTTTGCTGGAAAGTGGTTCGCCCAGTATATTAAGCTGTTGGTCATCGATATATTTTGTGAGCGATTCAGATACAATCCGGTTTATCTCTTCCAGCAGTACCTGTTTATAGTACATCTTTTTAATCAGTCCTATCGGAACCATTCCCGGTCTGAATCCGGGCATATTTGCTTTTTTCTTCAGGTCTTTCAGCTTGTCTGTTACCTGTTTATCATAATCGGGTTTTTCTACCTGGATTCTGATCAGTGCGTTCAGATCGTCCTTGTTTTCTTTTGTAACTTGCATTGGAGATTTGTTTTTGATGATTATTTCTTCTTAAGACCCGAAACGTTTCACAATGCCATGAAATTTTTAATCAGAAAGTGTTAAGCTACAGAAAAAAAATGTATGCATTGCAGTACCCGGAAGATTTTTCAAAAATCATTTAAAACCGGAACGGGCAAAGAACCGCCAAAACTACCATTTGTTTACCGGTTGTTTGGCGGTTCTGTATTTTCAAGTGCGGATGAAGGGACTCGAACCCCCACGCCTTGCGGCACTAGATCCTAAGTCTAGCGCGTCTACCAATTCCGCCACATCCGCAAAAAAATCAGGCGCAAAGATATTTAAAAATATTTACAAACCCGAATTTTAAGTTAAAAACTCAAGTATTTTAACCGCTCAGACTACAATGTTACCAGCAGGAAGATGTTAGAAAAAAGTATATGTGGGATATTTTCTGTAAATGTATTCTATGCGTCTGTGTGTAATTTTACGCAGAAAAAATTTAATGTATATTTGTGCGGTATAATTAAAATAGTTATGCCGGAATATTTAACCAGGGCGCTTTCAGTCTGGTTTATAGGATTCTTCCCCTGGGCCGAAATTTATGTAGCTGTTCCTGCCGGATTTGGCCTGGGGCTGGATATTTATTCAATTGTGGGTTGGAGTGTTTTCGGCAATTATCTTCCGGCGATAATTATTGCAATGTCCTATGACTCCCTTTTGAGATATCCGCGAATCAACAGGTGGTTTTCAAAGCTTTCATCTCCAAAAATTAAAACCAGGATTGAAAAAAACGGAATATGGGCAACTATACTGCTTACACCCTGGCTGGGAGTTTGGGCAATGGCTGCCACCGTCAAAATATTTGGCATGAAGACCCGCCCGTTCCTCCTTGCCTCCCTGGTGAGTTTATTGGTTTATGCTGTTGTACTTTCACTTATTATTGATCTTGGTATCGGCTTTTTTTCCTGACCAGGCGGATTGTATCCACCGAACGATTAACTCAAAGCAAATCTTCAAATCTTTACCTTATCAACGAGAAATTCTGTCCCAGGTAGAGTTTCCTCACCTGCTCATCAGCGGCAAGCTCTTCGGCATTACCGGCTTTGAGGATTTTGCCTTCAAAAAGCAGGTATGCCCTGTCGGTAATAGAAAGTGTTTCGTGCACATTGTGGTCGGTAATCAAAATGCCGATATTTTTTTCTTTCAGCTTCCGGACAATCTGCTGGATATCCTCAACCGCAATGGGATCGACTCCTGCAAAGGGTTCATCAAGAAGAATGAAGCTCGGTTTAAGGGCCAGTGATCTGGCAATCTCGGTACGTCTCCGTTCACCACCTGAAAGCTGTATTCCCAGACTCTTACGTATGTGTTGTAAACCAAATTCCTCAAGCAGCGTTTCTACCCTTTCCTTTTGTTCAGATTTAGGCAGATCTGACAGTTCAAGCACGGCAAGAATATTGTCCTCGACCGATAGCTTTCTGAACACAGATGCCTCCTGTGCCAGGTAACCTATTCCCTTCTGGGCCCTTTTGTATACCGGCTCATTTGTTATGTTAGTGTCGTTCAGGAATATGTGTCCCTCGTTCGGGGTGATTAACCCGACTATCATATAGAAGGAGGTTGTTTTACCTGCCCCGTTAGGTCCGAGAAGGCCAACAATTTCACCCTGTTCAAGCTCTATTGAGACGTGGTTCACAACAGTTCTTTTGCGATACCTCTTTACAAGGTTCCTGGTCTTCAAAACCATTTTACTCTCCTCAACCGGGGAGAGGGACTTTCCGGATTCCTGTATCATAAGATATAAGACATATTAACTAATTATGATGACTGTTTTTGGGCAGCAAGTCTTTCTTTTTTAATTATCCTGTGAGATAATCTGATACCTACTTCATATAGAAACATCAGGGGAAAAGCTACCAGGATCTGGCTGAAAACATCCGGTGGGGTAATAATGGCTGACAATGCAAGTACAATAACAAGCGAATGCCTGCGATATTTCCTGAGAAATTCGGGTGTCACCAGTCCGATTTTTGTAAGGAAGAAAATAAGGACCGGCAGTTCAAACAGCAGTCCTGCAGCCAGGGCAATGGCCGTGACTGTCGAAATGTAGGACATCAGGTTAATCTGGTTAGTAACTTCGGCACTTACCTGGTATGAACCAAGAAAGTTCACTGAAAGTGGTATAATTACATAATAGGCGAAAAGAACGCCAAAAATAAACAACAGGGAAATATAAAATACCGCCCCTTTTGCATATTGCTGCTCCTTGTCATAAAGAGCCGGACCTATGAAACGCCACAATTCAAAAATCAGGTAGGGGAACGAAAAAATAAGCCCGATTATCATCGAAACCATAATGTGAGTGGTGAACTGGCCTGCCATATTAATATTGATAAGCTGAAATGGCTCAGCATTGATGCATAGAGCAGGTATTCCTATCATTGTTCCGAATGCACAAAGATTACGGTTGGTGAAAAACTCCGGAGTTTTTGGAGCAATTATAATGTTGGTGAATATAAAATCTTTAAATACAAAAGCAACTATTGCAAACACTACAACTGCAAAAATTGACCTGACCAGGTGCCATCTCAGCGCTTCCAGGTGGTCAAGAAAAGACATTTCATTTTCAGTTTTGGCCATGATAATGTGAAAATTATTATTTATACTACGCCTTCTTTCAGTATGTCGTGCAGGTGGATAATACCTGCATAAACGCCGTTATTAAGGATCAGCAACTGGGTGATATTGTTCTGTTTCATCAGATCAAATGCATCGATCGCAAGTGCATCAAAATCTATGGTCCGGGGATTCTTCGTCATGATGTCTCCCGCTTTCAGCGATCCAATATCGGCCGATCTTTCAAGCATTCTCCTTAAGTCTCCATCTGTAATAACCCCGGCAAGGTTACCTTTTTCATCAAGCACGGCCGTTGCACCCAGTCTTTTTGATGATATTTCTACTATTGAACGGGATATGGAATCATTTATGCTGACCCCGGGTATTTTATTTTCCATGAAAAAATCGGAAACTCTCATATACAGTTTTTTACCGAGTGATCCGCCGGGATGAAATCTGGCATAATCCTTACCGGTAAATCCACGGCATTCAAGCAGGCATATGGCAATTGCATCTCCCATTACAAGCTGTACGGTAGTACTCGATGTAGGGGCAAGGTTATTCGGACATGCCTCTTCCTCCACTGGCGTCAATATTGAGATATCTGCTTTTTGTCCTAGAAATGACTCCCTGTCTGACACCATTGCTATAATATTGTTACCCATGTTTCTGATAAGCGGAACAAGCACTTTTATTTCGGGTGAGTTGCCGCTTTTTGAGATACACAAAACTATATCATTTTCCTGAATAATACCCAAATCACCGTGTATTGCATCGGCTGCATGCATAAATACCGAAGGTGTACCCGTTGAATTAAGGGTTGCCACTATTTTGTGCCCTATTATTGCACTTTTCCCGATACCGGTAACAATAAGCCTCCCCTTACCATTAAAAATGATACTGATTGCACGGGCAAATTCATCGTCTATATACCCTGCAAGCTTTTTAACCGCATGAGCTTCGGTGTTGATGGTCCGTACAGCAATGTTTTTAATTGCTTCCGGTGATTTTGGTATCATAAATTTTTGATTGAATAAAAGCCTGTTTGCCTGGAACTCTTTCTGCCTGCAAAGTGGAATGATCAATTTGCGTTACCAGTTGGTCAAATTTCCGGTCATGATGTACGGGTAAATGTTAAAATTGTTTAATAAGTTAAAATATTGATAAGAAATATGTAAATTAGTGTTGCAAAGTTATCTATTTATCATTTAAAAAAAATACATTGTTTTCGCCTGTTTTATTGCTTTCCCATAACGATATTCTCTCAGGAACCGCTGTTTGATGAGTAATTAAGTAACATTTATCATTAAAAAATATCAATTAATGTAATATATTTGTATTAGGTCATGTTTAGCACGGTTTTTGTTGATGGTCTCAGGATTTTTGCATAATTACAAATTTGAATTATTCTATAAAAATGGAAATGGGAATAAAGTCCGGCATATCATTGCTTGATAACCTGAAATCCAACTTTGGGTTTACAAGTTTTAAAGGGAATCAGGAAGATATTATCCGGAACGTGATGGATGGCAACGATACTTTTGTGTTGATGCCTACGGGGGGCGGCAAGTCTTTATGCTACCAGTTGCCTGCAATTCTTCTTGAAGGCACTGCAATCATCATATCACCTCTTATAGCACTTATGAAGAATCAGGTCGATGCGATCAGGGCTTTCAGTGCTGAAGACGGGGTTGCTCACTTTATGAATTCCTCGCTCACCAAATCTGCTATTCAGAAAGTGAAAGAGGATCTCCTTTCGGGGAAAACAAAGATGCTTTATGTAGCGCCCGAATCGCTTACCAAGGAGGAAAATGTTAAGTTCCTTCAACAGGTCAGGGTCTCATTCTATGCAATTGACGAGGCGCACTGTATTTCTGAGTGGGGTCATGATTTCCGCCCGGAATACAGGAGGATCAGGGCCATTATAAATGAGGTAGGGGTGGCGCCCATAATTGCACTTACCGCTACGGCCACACCTAAGGTACAGCATGATATACAGAAAAACCTCGGGATGCTTGAAGCCAGCGTATTCAAATCCTCATTTAACAGGCCAAACCTGTATTATGAGATCAGGCCAAAAATTCATGCCGCCAAGGAGATAATAAAGTTTATCAAGAATAACCATGGTAAATCAGGAATAATCTACTGCCTTAGCCGTAAAAAAGTTGAGGAACTTGCCGAAACTCTTATAATCAACGGCATCAAGGCTCTGCCCTATCACGCAGGTATGGACTCAGCAACAAGGTCTGCCAACCAGGACAGCTTTTTGATGGAAGATGCTGATATTATTGTTGCAACCATTGCCTTTGGTATGGGTATTGACAAGCCTGATGTACGTTTTGTAATCCATTACGATATTCCAAAAAGCCTGGAGGGATATTACCAGGAGACAGGCAGGGCAGGAAGGGACGGCGGAGAAGGAAAATGTATTACCTTTTATCGCTACAAAGATATCCAGAAGCTGGAGAAATTCATGCAGAACAAGCATATTGCCGAGCAGGAGATAGGGAAACAGTTATTGCTGGAAACAGTTGCTTATGCTGAGTCGTCAGTGTGCCGCAGAAAACACCTGCTGCACTACTTCGGAGAGGAGTATACCGAAGAGAATTGTGAATCATGCGATAACTGTATGAACCCCAAGACCCGTTTTGAGGGTAAGGAACATATTGCCCTGGTTTTGAAAACAGTTCTGGAGGTCAAAGAGAAGTTCAAGGCAGAGCATATTGCCGATATCATAACAGGACGGGCTACACAATCAGTTCAGACATATAAGCACAACAAACTTGAGCTGTTTGGCGAAGGCAGTGAGAACAGCGTCAAATACTGGCTTGCCGTTATCCGTCAGGCCATGATAGCAAAGCTGGTAGTCAAAGAGATAGAGAACTACGGACTGCTTCGGTTAAGTCCCGAAGGGCATGAATTCATCAAAAATCCCTACTCATTTATGCTTATCCAGGAGCAGGAGTATGACCATG
Organism: Bacteroidales bacterium; assembly: GCA_007120695.1. Lineage (GTDB taxonomy): Bacteria > Bacteroidota > Bacteroidia > Bacteroidales > PUMT01 > PXAP01. The sequence continues at coordinate 35,267 of SKND01000276.1, forward strand.
ACGATCCTGACGATTCAAACGGATCTTCCGGCAAAACCAGCACTGTTGATCTTGAGCTGCTGAGCATACTGAAAGATCTGAGAAAAAAAGTATCGAGAAAGAACAGCCTGCCGCCGTTTGTCATTTTCCAGGATCCTTCACTCGAAGATATGGCCCTTCAATACCCCGTAACTCTTGATGAGATGCAGCATATTACAGGTGTTGGCAGTGGTAAGGCCAAACGGTATGGAAAGGAGTTTGTCGAGCTTATAAAGAATTATGTTGAGGAGAAAGAGATTGTCAGGCCACAGGATATGATAGTCAAGTCGGTTGTGAACAAATCGGGAGTAAAGGTCTCAATTATACAGGCAATCGACAGGAAAATGAGTCTTGATGACATTGCGTCCTCCAAAAATATGGAAATGCATGAATTGCTTTCGGAAATCGAAGCCATTGTCAATTCAGGCACCAAACTGAATATTGATTATTATATCGACGGACTGATTGATGAGGACAGGCAGGCAGATGTTTACGAGTATTTCCGGGAAGAGGCCGAGTCTGAATCGTTGCAAGAGGCCCTGGCCGAACTGGGTGAGGAGGATTTTTCAGAAGAAGATATCCGGCTTATGAGAATAAAATTCATTTCGGAGTTGGGTAACTGACAACTTCCTGTAATGCGGGATAATATTACATTCAATGATTAATTGCCGGTTTTAAGAACCGGCTTTTTTATTGATAATTAATTTACTCTTTTACAAAATTATTGCTCTTGTTGTAATATTTTTGTTACATGTTCGTCTTTGGGTTAATAGATTGCTGACCTTGCGAAACTTACCTGTGAAGGAAGTCTGACGATGCGATAATTATTTAATAATCCTATGCAAAAGATTCTGGAAATTAAACGGTTAACAAAACATTATGGCCGAATTAAAGCCGTACATAATCTTACCCTGGAGGTTGAGAAGGGACAGGTTTTTGGAATTCTCGGTCCGAACGGAAGCGGTAAAACCACAACATTATCCATCATAATGGGAGTTGTTCACCAGCAATCGGGTTCTTTTTCATGGTTCGGTAATTCAAAGTCTGACTCCGGATGGAAAAGAGATGTAGGGAGCCTTATTGAGGTTCCGAATTTTTATCCCTATCTGAGTCTTTTCAATAATCTTAAAATTGTGGCCGGAATAAAGGAGCTCCCTGTAGCTGATATTGACAGGGTTCTGAAAATCACTAACCTTTATTCAAGAAAACACTCTTCCTACAGCACCTTGTCGCTTGGAATGAAGCAGCGACTTGCCATGGCTTCGGTACTTCTCGGAGATCCTGAGGTCATGGTACTGGATGAGCCGACCAACGGACTTGACCCGGAAGGAATTGCCGAAGTCAGAAATATTATCTCCGGTGAAGCACAGAAGGGTAAGACAGTAATACTTGCCAGCCATATTCTGGCCGAGGTAGAAAAGGTGTGTACCCATGTGGCTGTTCTCAAGGGAGGTGAACTTCTTGCCACCGGCAGGGTAGATCAATTGCTTGGTGGCGACCAGGTATTTCTGATCTCAGCACCGGATATAAAGAGACTCGAAGAGCCGCTTATAAGGGCAGGATTACTAAAATCATCAGAAATGAAAGGGGATGATCTTCTCATTACATGCGATCCTTCCACCTCTTCTGCCGAGTTGAATAAATTTGCATTTGATAACGGCATTGTGCTTTCGAAAATCCTGCCTGTTAAGAAAAGCCTGGAGTCACAGTTTCTGGAACTGGTAAAATAATTTATCAGAAATCTGTCTTTTTTCAATTAATCTATGATCCAATGCGTAAATTACTTAATATAGAGCTGACAAAACTGCTTAACTACACTTCCTTCAAGGTAATTCTCATACTGCATCTTGCCCTGTTCTCCCTTGTAATATTTGTTTCATCGCAAATCGACATTTCAGTTCCCGGATTTGACACTGTCAATTTTTTCAGATTTCCCCATATCTGGAGCTATTTTACTTGGGTTGCCAGCTGGTTTAATCTGTTGCTTGCCATACTGATCATTATGGTGACCGGGAATGAGTTTTCATACCGGACTTTCAGGCAGCATGTTATTGATGGTCTGTCGCGTACAGATCTCCTCAGGGGCAAGCTTATGGTAATATTCCTGATAGCAGCTTATAGTTTTTTGATGGTTTTTGTGAGCGGACTTATCTACGGGTTAATATTCACGCCCGGCCCGGGAGCAATGTTTGCAGGTATCGAAACACTTTCTATTTATTTTCTGCAGACTGTTGCGTACATGGTGATCGGACTTCTGCTTGCCGTATTACTCAGAAGTACTGCTCTGTCAATAATTATTTTTATTCTGTTGCGCTTCCCTATTGAACCAATTATCAGAAGCTTTTTTGACCGGGCCGCACGCCCGTTTTTCCCAATGAAAAGTGTAGGAGGTCTCACTCCCATGCCTGAATTTCTGAGCATTTCATCTGAAAACACGTTTGAAACGGCTGAAGGAGGGAATGCACTGTCCTTATCAGAGATCGGACTGGTAGCGGAGGGATTACCCCTTTACCTCCAGGTTATTATGGTCCTGGCTTATACTATCCTGTTTACCGGACTTATTGCTTATATGCTGAAGAGACGGAACTTGTAAATGGTATTGATTTATTTAAATCAGGAAAGTGCATAATTTTAAATGGTTGTGTAGAATATCTTCATAACCTGGTTGTTAATATAATGTTTCCATTTCAGGTAAGGGTTAATTCTTTGCATATAACCGGGCTTTTTATATTTTTGTTCGCATAGCAACTATAATAATATTGCCTATGCATTGGATTGACCTGCTTGTTTTCGTTCTTTATATGGTGCTTGTTCTGGGTATCGGTTTCTATTTTCTAAGGAAAAACCGTGATGCCGACGATTATTATGTCGGCAGCAGGAAGATGGGACCTGTGCATGTTGGATTATCGGTTGTTGCCACAGATGTCGGGGGCGGGTTTTCGATAGGTCTGGGAGGACTTGGTTTTATAATGGGACTGGCGGGATCATGGATGCTCTTTACCGGTCTTATCGGAGCCTGGCTGAGTGCGGTTATTCTGATACCTAAAGTGCATCCCCTCGGGAAGGACCTTAAGCTATTCACTTTCCCCCAGATATTTGCTCATTTTTATAATCCCCGTGTTGCAATGATGGCCGGAATAATTTCAGCCATCGGTTACCTTGGCTTTACCAGCTCGCAGATACTGGCAGGGGCAAAGCTCGCCTCTTCAACATTTGTCAACCTCGACATGAACACCGCTCTTATTGTAATGGGTGTGATAGCTGTAGTATATACTGTAATGGGGGGGATAAAGGCGGTGATTTATACAGACACATTTCAGTGGATAATTTTAATGGGCGGCCTCATTTTTATTGGTATTCCTTCAGGGTATTTTGCAATTGGAGGCATGCCGGCAATCAGAGAAACACTGGGACCCGAATTCTTATCATTCAGTAATGTCCCCTGGCAGACTATTGTGAACTGGGTCGTGACAATAATACCAATATGGTTTGTTGGTATGACACTCTACCAGCGGATCTATTCAACACGTGGAGTAAAAGATGCACAAAAGGCATGGTTTATTGCAGGGATCTTTGAATGGCCGTTAATGGCGATGATGGGTGTGATACTCGGATTGTTTTCGAGGGTTGCATTTGAAAACGGGATGTTTGAATACCTTGGATATATGGCAGGCGGAGATTTGGATCCGGAGAAAGGATTACCTCTTCTGCTACGCACCGTTTTACCTGTTGGACTGATGGGACTGATGATGTCGGCCTACTTTTCGGCTATTATGTCAACAGCCGACAGTTGCATGATGGCTGCTTCCGGCAACCTGCTAACCGACATAATTTCCAAGATCTTCCGCATAGAAGGAAATGAAAAACTGATGCTGAGATATTCACAGGTGCTTACCCTGGTGATAGGTCTACTTGCGCTGCTGCTTGCCGCGTCAATGGAAAATGTGCTCGAACTGATGTTATACTCTTATGCCTTCATGGTTTCAGGGCTGCTTGTACCGGTAATAGGTGCATTTTTTCTTAAAAGAAAGACTCCGCTTGCGGCTTTCTGGTCGATGCTCATGGGTGGGGGTACAACTCTTGTTCTGACTGTTTCAGACATCTCTCTGCCATTTAATCTTGACCCTAATATCTTTGGTATAACAGCCTCGGCAATAGTTTTCATTTCCCTGTCCGGCCTTTTCCCCTCACCGGCAGGAGGTGATAATACACCACCAGCGTAAAATTTGATTACCACAGAACTGTTAATCAAAAATCCTGGTCAACGCCAAATTACATAATGAGTTTAATTGACACATACAACTTCAGAGGCGTTGACTGTATCGATCTGCGGTCGATTCTACATGCAATTAAAAGCTCTTTTGTGAAAATTTGCCGGTTGTAGAATTCATGTCTTTTTGTGTGACTTGGCACATGGATGCTTGATCAGGACAGCCTTTTTAAACAAAAGTGGTTTATCGAAAAAGTAAAAAAAATCTTAATCAGTCTACACTGAATACATCATCACCCAGTCCCTGGTTGATTTCTATCGACTTCACCTCAAGATCAAAGGCTTGCGGTCCGACCTGTTGCTTCATAAGGAACGGATACATCATACCGTCAACCTCCCTGTAATCTTCATAGTCGGTTATCTGGGTCATGCTCCCCATAGGTGACTCCTGCGTTACCATGGTTCTGAGCTTAAGTCCCGAACCGATATCAAAAAACTCTGACATGGTCACCCCACGGGGACTGGTTATGTCGATCCTGTAGGCATTTTTGCCTCCGATATTATCAATACCCTCAAGACTCAGTGTAAAGCCTCTCTCTTCATAAGTAAGCTCGGGATGCATGGTTGCCTGCAGCTTCATCTCATCGAGCATGTCTCCCTCCAGTTCCATAGTTCCCTGCATACCGCTGGCTTTACCTCTTGTTCCGTCAAAGACCTGCTGCTGCATAACATTGCCGCCCATGCTCATCACTGATTTATATTTGTCAGGGGCTTTCTGTTGTATGGTCATATCGAGTGCCATACCCTGTATACTTGCGCTTATGTTGAAAGTAATGTCTTTTATACTCCTCATTGCCGGTTCACCGCCAACGGCCTTAATATAATTGTCAATCACATCTCTTGCCGCGAGCCCTTCCGGTATTTCAACACCAGGATCTTCAATTTTCCTCCCGAAAGGATCATAAATCTCCACTTCTCCTGTATGACTGAATTTTTCAATAGTCTCTGCTACTTCAGACTTGTTGCCGCCAACAATTATATAACTTTGACCGGGTTTAAGGTATTTGCGGGCCATTTGCTGAACATCGTCCACACTTACCTTGCTGAGATTCTCAAGGTATGAGGAGTAATAATCTTCAGGCAGATCATATCTTTCTGTGTTAAGGGCAAAATTGGCAATGGTACGCGGACTTTCCAATGACCGGGCAAAACTTCCGTTCATGAAATTCTTGGTCAAATCAAGACTCTCCTGGTCGACAGGCTCGTTTATCAACCTTTCCATTTCATAAATAATCTCAGTAATTGTGCTGTCAGTAACTGAATTCCGCACTTCTGTACGTGCGTTAAACCTGCCTGCAAGTCTGTCGGTAGATATATTTGAACGTGCTCCGTAAGTATAACCCTTATCTTCTCTGAGATTCTGCATCAATCTACCGCTGAACATACCCCCGCCAAGAATGCTGTTCATGACACTTACCTTTATGGCATCGGGATCACCAGGCCGCAGAATCACAGGATAAGTGACTGAAACGACAGACTGAACTGCACCGGTCCTGTCGGCCAGGGCAACGCGGTTACCCTGTGGCGGTTCAGGTATCTCATATTGATGTTCCGGTACTTCGCCCGGTTGCCAGTGGCCTAAATACTGTTCCATAAATTTCCTGGCATCAGCAGTTGTAACATCTCCCACAATAACCATATAGGCTTTATTTGGCCTGAAATATGTTTCATAATAGTCCACCAGCATGTCCCTGGTTATATTTGAAACACTCTCTTCTGTAGTCACTTCCCCGTAAGGGTGTTCATTTCCGTAAACAAGTACTGATGAAAGATTGCTAACCATAGAACCTGCATCAGTCTTAACGGTTGCAAGGGCGGTGATTGTCTGTTTGATTTCCCTGTCAAGCTCGTCCTGAGGGAAAACCGGGTTCAGGAGTATGTCTGACATAAGCTCCAGAAGTCCGGGTGTATGCCTTGTAAGTGATGAGGCAAACATACC
>SKND01000145.1 GCA_007120695.1 Bacteroidales bacterium
AAATATGACGGCATCCTGTCCTCCGCTACTCAGACCGGGGATTCCTCTGTACCAGGCACCTACAACAAGTGGATTCCTGTACCAGTACATTCCCAGGTCAAACTGGTTGAAAGGACCCTGCTGCCTGTAGAGAAAAGCCATCTGGAGACTCTCCTCAAGCCTCCGTATAGTTCGTCCTCCCCTTGAGAATTTTGTGCCTCCGAATACGGAATACTTGACTGGCAGGTAAGCGTTTGCATCATCATCTCCTTCAAACTCATATAAAGAGTGGTTAGGCCTTAGCATATGATCAACTGTAAAGCCAAACCAGTATAGCTCAGAATAGGCCAGTGCCGATGCCGAGAAGTCCACACCGCCCCTTCTGCTTAGCGGAGGTATTTCGATTGTGGTGGGCCGGCGGCCATCCGGTGTGATCTGGTCATTGAAAATCAGCTTGTCAAAATCAATAGCCCTTTCAGTGTAGAAAAAGTGGACACCCGGTCTCATGTGCCAATCTTCGTTTATTGGAAAATCATAGGAGTACTGAACACCCACATTTGTGGTTCTCAGATTACCGCTTCCGGCCATATCCTGCATAAAAAGTATTCCGGCTCCGCTGTCATACTGATCAAACCAATGATCATATGAGAATGTATATGTAACAAACTGTCCGGGAAGCTGGGGCCACTGATTTCTGTAATTAGCTCCTATACGGCTCCCATCAGTAAGTCCGGCAAAAGATGGGGCCAGATAGAGTGGATTGGCATAAAATTGCGAAAACTGCGGATCCTGAGCCTTGATTGTGCCTGCACACAACATGGATAGAATCATTACTGCAAATATTTGCCTAATTACTGTCAACCTGTATATTTTTTCTGATAACATATCAATTTCGAAGCAAAACAAGAAATAAAATGCTAAACAGGTAACTATAATAATTCTTGTATTCAGAAAACGATCACCTGCAGAGGCTTAAACCTTACAATCTAATGTTATAAATAAATTATCCCCTATACCGCATAAACGTGTACAAATGGTCATAGGTTACATTTATGTACTGTTTTTCCTTAAAAACATAATCAAATTTTGAGCAACAACTGAAACTTGCAGGCAAAGTGAATGTTTTACACCGGGAAAAATAACTACGAGTGCCGGGAAACAGCGTTCTGAAATCACTTTGAGCATCTTTGTTATTCTTCTGGCCGGCAACCTGATTTTCGTTGAACAAAACATGTCTTACCTTGTTATAAATGAAGAATCTAACATAACATGAATATTTAAAAACAAGAGACAATGGACAAAAGAACATTTTTAAAAACAAGTCTTATGGGAATGGGAGGATTAGTGGCAGCACCATTCATATCTAATGCAGGAGAGAAAAACAATACTTCATTACTGGAACCCGGTTCAGTTGCTGACGGTACTTTTGAACTGACACCCCTTCCTTACTCCTATAATGCTCTTGAACCCCATATTGACGCACGTACCATGGAGATTCATCACTCCAGGCACCACGCTTCATATGTCAATAACCTGAATAACGCCCTCAAGGGTACAGGAGATAACAGGCCCCTTGAAGCAATAATGAACAACATTTCATCTTACTCAACCACAATCAGGAATAACGGGGGAGGTCATTTCAACCACAGGCTTTTCTGGGAGGTAATGTCACCTGATGGAGGAGGAACGCCTCACGGAGAATTACTTACTGCAATTAACAGTTCATTCGGATCATTCGATAAATTCAGAGAGTTGTTTGCAGGTGCAGCCGCCACCCGGTTTGGTTCAGGCTGGGCATGGTTAGTAGCAACTGAAGGGAAACTGATGGTAACCTCTACTCCAAACCAGGACAATCCCCTGATGGATATAGTGCCTGCAAATGAGAGAGGAACGCCCATACTCGGTATCGATGTCTGGGAGCATGCATACTACCTGAAATATCAGAACCGTCGGGGTGATTATGTATCTGCTTTCTGGAATGTTATTGACTGGAATGCGGTTTCAGCTAAGCTGAGAAATGCATGATCCGAATTCAGGATTAACGGTTATTACATTCATCTAAAGCAAACCCGGAATAAAACTTTAGAGCAAAAGCTTTAGGATAATTGCAGGTATAAATTCTTACAACATACGGAAGAGACTATTGGACGATAGTCTCTTTTTCTATTTCAGCGGTATTTGCAGGCCAGGGCTTTAATCTAAAAACGGCTGCTCACCAGCGGCCAGTTGACAATTTCCCACAAAGCTTTAACATATTCAGGGCGCCGGTTCTGATAATCAAGATAATAAGCGTGTTCCCAAACATCAATTGTAAAAACGGGGCTGAAGCCCCTGCGTATAGGATTGCCGGCATTCGATTCCTGGATAATATCCAGGGTTCCCTTACTGGTTTTCACCAGCCATGCCCATCCCGATCCGAATAGTGTAACAGCTGCCCGGCTGAACTCTTCCCTGAACTTATCAAAGGAACCGAAATCACGCTCTATTGCACGTGCCAGCTCATCCTGTGGATGGCCTCCGCCTGATGGAGAGAATGAGTCAAAAAAGAATTTGTGGTTCCAGACCTGCGCAGCATTGTTGAATATACCGCCTTCTGATTCTGTCACAATGGTTTCAAGGGTGTCTCCCTCGAACTTTGTTCCCGCAATCTGTTTATTCAGGTTATCAACATAGGTCTGATGGTGTTTCCCATGATGAAAGTCCATTGTTCTCAATGAAACCCGGGGCTCCAAATCCGATCGTTCATAAGGTAGATCAGGTAGTTTGAATGACATAACAACAAGGTTTAGGTTGACAACAGATGTATTTACAAACTTCTGACAATTTAATAAAAATAAAAGAAATTAAAAAGTGATTTTGTTAACAACCTGTAATTGGGAAGGCCGGCAAACTTTGCCGGCCTTCCAACCAAACCAACCTAAACCAAACCAACTTAAATCATAATAACCAAACAATATTTTTAAAATCCAGCCTGCCAATTATTCTCTGAATCTTCTTGATACCTCATCCCAGTTAATAACGTTCCAGAAAGCCGCTATATAATCAGGACGACGGTTCTGGTAGTTAAGATAGTAAGCATGCTCCCACACATCAAGTCCGAGCACCGGAACTCCTTTTACATCGGCAACATCCATAAGCGGATTGTCCTGATTGGGTGTGGAACTAATAATAAGGCCACTGTCCTGCTTTACAAGCCATGCCCATCCCGAGCCAAATCTTGTTGCTGCAGCTTTGGAAAAACCCTCTTTAAAAGCATCAAAAGAACCAAATGAAGAATTGATAGCTTCCAACAGCTTCCCTGAAGGTTCACCACCTCCATCAGGTGACATTACCTCCCAGAAAAGGTTGTGGTTGTAGAAGCCGCCTCCGTTATTTCTGACTCCTGCCGGGTGCTTTGAAATATCTTTAAGCAGATCTTCTATGCTTAAACCGGCCATCCCGGTGTTTTCAACCGCCGAATTGAGATTATTTGTATACGCAGCATGATGTTTTGTATGGTGTATTTCCATTGTACGCGCATCAATATGGGGTTCAAGTGCGGCATATGAATATTTTAATGAAGGAAGTTTAAATGACATAATCTATAAATTTTTTAATTTTTACAATAATTTAATTAAGTCTGTTTCTAAATTAGAAACAAGACCGCAGTCAAATTGTTCAATAATAGATCTGATTTGCTTACCCGCTGTGTTCAGGTACTATACACTCAGTTATACTTACCCGGCAAAAGGAATTTCTTTACATAGTTATCAATACCATCCTCAAGAGATGTGAAGCCGGAGTTATACCCTGCGAGCCTTAATTTCCCGGTAGAAGACTGGGTAAAATACTGGTAATTGTCACGGATGTCGAAAGGTGTATCGGTAAAATCTATCTGCACCTTCCTGCCCATTGCCCTGAAGGTATTTCCTGCCAGATCAAGAAAACTACGTGCATTTCCTGTTCCCAGGTTATATATTCCGGAATCCCTCCTGTTGTCCATCATAAAACACATAACATCAACAACGTCATAAATAATTATAAAATCCCTTTTCTGCTCACCGTCCCTGCAGCCTGGTTTATGGGACCGGAATAGTTTCATTCTGCCGGTTTCCTTTATCTGGTTAAAGGCATGGAATACCACAGATGCCATTCGTCCCTTGTGATATTCATTGGGGCCATAAACATTGAAAAATTTCAGGCCAGCCCAGAATGATGGTTTCTGGTTCTGCTTAAGAACCCACTTGTCAAACTCATTTTTTGATTCACCATAGGGATTTAGGGGTTTTAGAATTTCAGGATCAGTGTAATCGCTGAAACCGTTCTCACCAAGACCATAAGTAGCAGCAGAAGACGCATAAACCAGTGGAATCCCGAATTCCGCACAAATCTTCCATACCTCTTTGGAGTAGTTAAGGTTCAGTCTGTCGAAAACCTCCCTGTTCATCTCAGCTGTATCAGTTCTTGCCCCCAGATGAAACACGAACTGCACCATCCTGTGATTCATTTTCAGCCATTCATGGAAAACATCACGGTGTACCTTATCGGTAAAGGCTATCCTTGCCAGGTTAGGTACTTTATCATCCCTTGAAAAATCGTCAACCAGAATTAAATCCCTGTAACCGTCGAGGTTTAAACGGGTTGCAAGATTACTTCCAATAAAGCCGGCTGCGCCTGTTACTACAATCATAATTTCCTTGTTTATCATCACAAAGGTAGTCAATTGTCCTTTCCCCTGCAATACAGTTATAATAACGTCTTGCTGATTGATGGATGGATTTGTGGATGATTGGATTTACTGATAGTTGGATTGGCAGATGTTTGGATTGGTAGTTTATTTTCTAAATTTAGCTTAGATTTGCTTATCTTTGGCTCCCCTTCGGGATCCGGTTAAGATAATATTGGTCAGCAGGTTAAAATTATAAATTATGTTATACCTTACCAGGAGAGAGACTTTCAATGCAGGGCACC
>SKND01000112.1 GCA_007120695.1 Bacteroidales bacterium
GGCACATCATACAGATCCAGTATCAACAGTCCGTCAAGTGCATTGTTAAACTTTGGGTCGATGTTGAACCCGATTATCTTTCCGCTCTGTTTCAGATATTTTTTCAGTAGCACGGGTACAGTGAAATTTCTGGGTTCAATGTCTTTTATGAATTTATCGAGCCTTGCCAGGTCTTTTGAATCGCCAAGGATTATATCAGTGTCAACATCTCTGAGCCTGACCTCAAATTTATTCCTGGGCTTTATATACTTTGCAAATTCGTGATTGAAATAATTCTCTTTGATAAATTTTATTATTACACCTTTTGAAAAGTCTGAAAACCTGTTGCTGATACTAACAGGTCCAATGAGATAACGGTAATCCGGATTTTTGATCAGGAAATAGAGTATTCCCTTCCATAGAAGAAAAAGCGGGAGGGGCTTTTTCTGATATTCCCTTGTTATAAATGATCTGCCCAGTTCAATGCTTTCATTAAGAACTGGTATGAAATTCCTGTCTATCTTAAACAGGCTTTGTATATAGAGACCCTGCAAACCGTATTTATCTATGATCTCTTTTCCTTTCCCTGCCCTGTATGCACCAACGATTTGTTTTTCATCTTCATCCCACACAAACAACTGGTGATAGTAGAGGTCAAATTCATCTATATCAATCTTCCGGTTTGTCCCTTCTCCAATATCCCTGAATGTTATCTCCCTAAGCCTTCCTATTTCTGTTGTAATGGATGGCATCAGCATGGAGGGCGCACAATAGACTTCAAAATTTTCGCTGCTGAAAAGACGAAAAGCTTTAAGTTTGTGTATGTCTTCAAGCAGTTTATTTCTTGGTAAAGGATCTATTACCGGCTCCTCTGCAGAAGATCTTTTAAGGCTGTAGGAAAAAAACCTCTTCACCTCCAGTGTGGTTCCCAGTGAATAAGTTTTTGCCCTCAGATATCTCCCGTACCGGAAGATATCAGTAAACTCATCCTGATCCTTTACTGTAATCGGATTTCCGATCCTGATCCTGATCACTTTATTCTTTTTATTGAGCAGTTCGGAGGGCAGTCTTATGTTGCGTAAAGCCGGATTGATCATGCCAAGAAGGTGAAATATCCGGCTGTTTGTCCCTTCAAAATATATAGGGACAACCGGTACCCGTGAATTCTTTATGAATTTTACTGCTGAATTTCGCCATTGCTGGTCGGTTACATCCGTCCAGTCATCATTGTACCTTGACACCTCTCCTGCCGGAAAGATGCCCAGCGGAGAACCTGCAGCAATATGGCCTGCTGCCTCCTCCAGGCCGGGGATATCCGATCCGGGTTCTCTCTTTTCTTGAAACGGATTTCCGGTAAGGATAAAGTCGCTGATCGGTTCAATCCGGGCAAGAAGAAAATTAGGCACCACCTTAAAGTCGGGTCTCCGGCCGGTTATCGCATCAAGGAGCAGGAGCCCGTCTATACCCCCGTAAGGGTGGTTGGAGACAGTTATAAATGGACCCTTTTCAGGCAGCCGCATCAATTCATTATCGGTTATCTCGTAGTTAATATCCAGCTCGTTGAGGAGTGCATCAATGAATTTCATACCATCTTTCTGCCAGGCCCGTGAGTAGATTTTATTTATCTTATTGAATTTCAGCAGAAGCATTAAAAACCTGGCAATACTCTCTCCACCCAGCTTATTGAGTTTGCCTGCCTTAAGAATGTCTTCGGTACCTATAATTTTCATGATGAATTAGGATTTTTATTAAAACAACAGACTGATAAGTGCCACGAATCCAAAAACTGCAATTAAGACACCGGTATATTTATTAATTTTAATTAGCAGCCGTATTCTGAACCTGCCTCTGAACCGCTCGATTAAGCTGCTCAGCATGAACCAGTAGAAGGATGCTCCAACAAGGATTCCCGATACAATCACTCCGGAGAGTACCGGACCAGGATCAGGTGATACCAGTTGCAGACTGGCAAATGCGGCTAGAAACAGGAATACTGCCAGTGGATTGGTCAGCATAAGTATAAGGACAGAAAAAAAATCACTGAAATAAGTCTGTCTGCCGGAGTGATCTTGTTTTAGTTTCCTTACCGGGTTCAAAAAGAGTATTTTTGATCCGATAATAAGTAAAATTATTCCTCCCGAAAGTTTCAGAAAAAACTGCTGGGCTTCAATGAAATTGATAATAACGGTTAATCCCAGGATGGCAACAACAGCAAACAGCCCGTCGGCAACAGCCGCTCCCATTCCGGAGATAAATCCTGATAGCCGGCCCCTGCTAAGGGTGCGCTGAATACATAGCACACCAACCGGCCCGAGAGGAACAGACCCCAGGATCCCTATGACCACACTCTTTATAAGTAATAGAACTACTGGTTGTATCATATTATGAGAATATCCTTTAGAATGGTTCGGGTTTATCACCCTGTTTGTAAAAATATGCAATTTCCGGTTGTTTGATACTAAAAATGCATAATTCATTATCTTTGCCTGCTTTATCCTGAAATTATGATTATTGATCTGGAAAAGAGGTCCTGGCAGTGGGCTATGCTGATCTTCCTGGCTTTCATCTGGGGGGCGTCATTTATCCTCATGAAAAAGGGGCTGCAGTCTTTCACCAATCTCCAGGTTGGCGGTATGAGAATCTTTTTCTCATTTTTGTTTTATACGCCCCTTATAATCAGATATATTGGCAGGATAAACAGATCCAACCTGAAATCATTACTTATTGTCGGGTTTGTAGGCAATGCCACTCCGGCCTTTCTTTTTGCAACTGCGCAGACAGAAATCAGCAGTTCGGTTGCAGGGATTCTCAACTCCCTTACTCCGATATTTACATTGATTGTCGGAATAATACTTTATGCTAACAAAGTGAAATGGCTTAGTATTGCAGGATTGGTTTTAGGACTCACAGGGGCAATAGGACTTATCATCAGTATCAACAGTCTTGATCTTGAGGGATCAAATAACTGGTATGGAGTATTTGCCGTAATTGCAACTGTATGCTATGGTATAAATGTTAATGAGATCAAGTTCAGGCTTCAGGAGCTTGACGGAGTTGCCATTGCTTCACTTGGGTTTCTTTTCATTGGTCCGCTTGCAGGGATTTTTCTTGCTATGAGCGATTATTCGGTAACTGCCGGTTCGGCCGAACTGTTACCCAGCTTACTGGCAGTAATCGGTCTGGCTTTCTTTTCGAGTTTTATAGCAATTATATTCATGAATATACTCATAAAATATACTACCACCTTGTTTGCAGCCTCTGTAACATATATAATACCCATCTTTGCGGTTTTCTGGGGGTTACTTGACGGAGAGAGATTTATGCTGATACAGGTTTTCTGGGCTGCTGTAATTCTGGCGGGGGTTTATCTCGTGAACCGGAAGAAATCAAAAATATGAGTGACCAGAAAAGATGGATATTGCCGTTGTCAGGAGGCATCCTTGCTTCTCTTGCCTGGTGGGGCGCTCCGGTGATTGTCTTGCTGATATGCTTTGTCCCTCTTCTTATTGTTGAGGATGATGTCAGCAGGCAGAATGAACATCCGGTTTCACTGCTGCCTTTTTCATTTGCTTTTTTCTTTTTCTGGAACCTTATCGTTTGCTGGTGGATGGCCAGGATACATCTGGCAGGTGGATTAGCGGTGATCTTTATTAATGCTGTTCTGATGAGCCTGGTATTTATGCTGTTCTCCGTTATAAAGCGGAAAACGGGAGGCACTGCATTTTCTTTTGTTGTATTATGGACTGCCTTTGAGTTTCTCCATTACCACGGTGATCTTTCCTGGCCATGGTTAAGTCTTGGTAACGGACTGGCCGGTAATATAAAACTTATACAATGGTATGAGTATACCGGGACAACAGGAGGTTCTCTGTGGGTGCTGGTTGTTAATACTATGGTTTTCAGTATTATTAAAAGCCTGCAAATGCCATACCGGCGTAAGAGAATTATTATACTCGCTTCGCTGCTGCTTCTCATTACAGCCCTTCCTGCCGCGTTTTCCTATTACCTTTACCACTCATACATAATCAGGAAAGATCCTGTTGAGTTTCTGATTATTCAGCCGGGACTGGATCCGTATGAAGATAAATTCAGTGGTAAATCCAATGAAGGCAGGGCAGATCAAATGTTTGCCCTTGCCGGGAAAAAAATAAGCAATGATACAAGGTATATAATAAGTCCGGAAACTGCGGTCGACAGTATCTGGATTACCGGTCCACCTGATCCTGTCAACCAGAAGATACAGGACTTCATAAATAACTATCCCGGCAAGGGCATGCTTGTCGGTGCCACCACTTTCAGTTCGGTTCCCCGGAAGGGTAAAACATTTACTTCACGGGTTGATGATGATGGAACCTTTTATGACATCTATAACTCTGCTCTTTTATTTGTTGCAGAAAGACCCCCGGAGGTATATCACAAGCATTACCTGGCAAATGGCGTCGAGCAGGTACCCTTTCAGTCTGTTCTCGGTTTTATGGACAGGCTCTTTGTTGATGCCGGCGGGATTTCCGGTGGCCTTAAAAAAGGACCGGGGAGGGAGGTATTCAAATCGCCGCTTTCTGATTCGACAGTAATAGGACCACTTATATGCTTCGAGTCGGCATACGGAGAATATGCGGCGGGGCTAACTGCAATGGGTGCTGAGATTCTTGTCATTATCAGTAATGACGGCTGGTTTAAAAACACAGGTGCATACAGGCAGCATCTGCGGCTTTCGCAAATAAGGGCTGTTGAAACACGAAGAAGTGTTGTGAGAGCAGCGAATACAGGAATATCATGCCATATTGCGGCAACGGGGCAGATTACTGAACAGACAGACTGGTGGGAGGAGGCCGTTCTTGAAGTTACGGCAAATAAAAATGACAGGATCACCATCTTCACTGTTTATGGCGATTATCCCGGTCGCATATCTCTCTTTTTCTCCGGTCTTATGCTTCTTAACCTGCTGGCTGTGACGATACTCAGGCGCAAAACATACAAGAGGCTGTAACCTTAAGGGTGAAATTTGTCGGCACTTTCTGCTGTACAGGTTATCGTGCGCATTACCCGTCACTGTCTGTTAAAGTTGTCCAGTCCTGTATCAAGAAATTCGATATATGCGTCAATATCAAGGTTGTAGCCGCGTGGATGGTTAAGCAAATTCCCATTTGCATCGAGCAAAACGTAGAAAGGCTGTGTATTGGTGTTGAATGTGGTAATCTGGTAGTCCAGGTTTTTACTTCCAATAGTATTTTTAACCCTTCCATCAAACTCTGAGGTGACCCATTCGTCTTCCGGGAGCCTGGTCCGGTCATCAACATAAAGGGCCACTACAATGTAATCTTCTCTCAGGCGTTTCAATACGCGTGGGTCTGACCATACCCTGGCTTCCATCTCTTTGCAGTTGGCACATGCATGACCTACAAAATCTATGAAAAGAGGCTTATTCTGTTCTCTTGCACAGGCAATACCCTGTTCAAGGTCAAAATACCCCTGAAGTCCGTGCGGCAGATTCAGAAAGTCAGCATACTTTGGCTCTTCACATAATTCTGACTGCCCGCTACCCTGCAATTCAGCATCCCTTATCATCGCTCTTATGTCGAAAGAATGGGTGTGTTGTGCCGGAAGAAGAAATGAGATAGATTTTAGAGGTGCACCAAACATGCCGGGTATCATGTATACAACGAAAGTGAAGGTCGCAATTGAGAGAAAAAGCCTGGGTACTCCAATATGCGGTATTTCACTGTCGTGAGCGAACCTGATCTTGCCAAGCAGGTACATGCCCAGAAATGTGAATAGCACTATCCATATTGCCAGATAGATATCCCTGGTAAGTATACCAAACTGGTAAACCTGATCGATTGTAAGCAGGAATTTCAGGCTGAATGCCAGAACGATAAACCCAAGCACAACCTTTACTGAATTAAGCCATCCTCCTGATTTAGGTAGCTTGTCGATCCAAGATGGAAAGATTGCAAGCAATGTAAACGGTATGGCAAATGCAAGAGAAAACCCGAACATTCCGACAACCGGTTTAGTGCCGGCACCAGTGGCGGCCTCTACCAGCAGGGCTCCTACAATGGGTCCAACACATGATAGCGACACGATGACAAGGGTCAGCGCCATGAAGAATGAACCCACATAACCACCCTTGTCCGCTTTCTGGTCAGCTTTTGTAGCCAGACTGCCGGGAAGAACAATCTCAAACAGTCCGAAAAAGGAAGCGGCAAATGTAATAAAAAGAAGGAAAAAGATCAGGTTGGGCAGCCAGTGTGTTGTAATCTGATTGGCAAATCCTGCACCTACAGAGGTAAGTGATACCAGCAGTCCCAGACTGGTGTATATGGCTACAATTGAAATACCAAAAACAAGAGCATTGATTATGGCATTTATTCGCCCTGACTGTTTTTGCATGAAAAAGGAGACGGTCATTGGAATCATGGGGAATACACAAGGAGTAAGCAATCCCGCAAGTCCCCCTGCAAAAGCAATGAAAAAGAATATCCATAAGGATCTGCTGTCTGTTGCGCTTCCGGATATATCTCCACTGAATCTGTCAGCAGACTTACCCCTCCCGTTTGTTTCTGATTGTATAATCCCGGTATCTTCTCTTCCCGGATCTGTTACAATCCCGTCTTCTTCAGCAGCCGCTGACCGGGCATTGACAATATATTCGAATTCCTTTTCCTGGGGGGGGAGACAGCGTTCGTCATCACAACTCATATATTCAACAAATCCCGTAATGACAAACCGGTCATCAGTAAGTACCCTGATCTTTTGTCTGAAACTTGCCTCATTACTGAAAAGCGGGAGTTCCATATCAAAAAACGGGTCAAACTTAATCTCAGGCTGCACCATTTCTTCTATTTCGCCTATAAGTTCGAAATTGTCTGATGCATCTATGTGGAAATACGTCGGAATCGGTCCCCCGTCGGGTATATTCTGCCCGTACAGGTACCAGTTATCATCAATTGTTACGTTGATCACAAGGTGCAGTTCACCGTCGCTGATGCTCTCCTGTGAAAACTCCCATTTGACGGGCTCAAGTATCTGACCGTGCAGGTTTGAGAAGGCAAGCAGTATTATTGCAAGACTGATTATCGATCTTTTAGTTTTCGGGATCATAAAGCATTTTTGTATCTTATTCTTAGCAGTTTATTAACAAAAATATGACAGCTTACACAGAACGGCCTGCAATTACTATTTTAGTATATACTGACAGAATAATTTGTAATTTGTTCACACTTAAACAGAATTAGCAAAGCAGAAGCGACAAAATTAACTCTTGTTAACTATGCGCTGTGATTCCGGCACAGGGATTTATCCTGTTAAAGATCCAGGTCCTGCTCATCATCATCAGCGGTGAAGAAGTGGTATTCCATGAACTGGTATGAGATCATGGGAACTATCCTGATAAACCGCCGGTACCGCAACAGCCATCTTAATCTTCTGGATACAAAACCTTTGGTAAGCCAGGCTTCAATGTAAGGATGCACTTTGAGAACAATCCTCCCCGGATTGTTTTTCCGGATGATCATATCCAGCCGGTCTTCTATCTCATCAGTGAAAAGGATACTGGGATTTATCTCTCCGGTTCCGTGGCAAGCAGGACATGTTTCCATTGTCTTGATGCTCATTTCGGGTCTGACTCTTTGCCGTGTAAGCTGCATTAACCCGAATTTGCTTAACGGTAATATATTGTGTTTGGTCCTGTCCTCCGCCATGAACTCTTTCATTTTATCGAAAAGCATCTGCTTGTTATCATGTGAATGCATATCGATAAAGTCCACCACAATTATTCCCCCCATGTCCCTTAGCCGCAGCTGCCGGGCTATCTCTTCTGCTGCAATAAGGTTTACTGCCAGTGCATTTGCCTCCTGGTTGTCGCCGCTCTTTGACCGGTTGCCACTGTTCACGTCAATTACATGCAGGGCTTCGGTATGTTCGATGATGAGGTAAGCACCGTTCCTGCACGATACTGTTTTCCCAAATAGCGACTTTATCTGTTTTTCAACTCCAAAATGGTCAAATATGGGGATCTTTCCAGAATAGTATTTTACTATCTTTTGCTTTTCGGGGGCTATTGTGCTTATATACTGTCTGATCTCGCCAGCCAGGATCTCATCATTAACATAGATGCTGTTGAAGGACACATTAAGCAGGTCACGGAGAATTGTTGATGTCCGGTCCATTTCCTGCAGGGCAAGCTTTGGAGCGCTTGCACCCCTGATCTTATCGTAGACAGACTCCCATTTCTTAACCAGGTTTTTCAGTTCGGCGTCAAGCTCAGCAACACGCTTACCCTCTGCCACAGTCCTGACAATCAACCCGTAGTTTCTTGGTTTGATACTTTGAAGCAGTCTTTTCAGCCGGTTTCTTTCCTCTGCAGAATCTATTTTCTGCGATACCGATACCTTATCCGAAAATGGCATCAGCACAAGATTCCTTCCTGCTATAGAGATTTCAGAACTGAGCCTGGGGCCTTTGGTTGATATGGGTTCTTTGGCTATCTGAACCAAAACACTCTGGCCGGTTGATAATACTTTACCAATTTTACCGTCTTTGGCAATATCATTCTCGGGTTTGAACCTCTGGAGAATCGTATTCCTGCCTTTTTTTGACTGGATCTGATTTATGTAATTGTTCAGGGTCTGAAACTGCGGTCCGAGATCAAGGTAATGAAGAAATGCATCTTTTTCATAACCGACATCCACAAAGGCGGCATTAAGGCCGGGCATGATTTTTTTAACCTTTCCCAGGTAGATATTGCCCACTGTAAACTGAACATTGCTTTTCTGCTTGTTCAGTTCAACTAATTGTTTATTATCCAATAAGGCAATAGCAATTTCAGAGGCAGCAACATCAATGACTAATTCTTTGCTCACAGTTCCTTCATATTATAGGAAGATAACGGAAATCTCAGGGAACGGCAGTATTGAGTAATCTGGGTTATAAATATAATAAACCTAAAGAAGATTATTCTTTAGGTTTAGGTCTTAACTATTTATTATCAGCTCAAATGTAGCCTATTTTCTCTTCTTATGGCGATTTTTCCGCAAACGCTTTTTCCGTTTGTGGGTAGCCATTTTATGTCTCTTTCTTTTCTTTCCGCTTGGCATATTATAATAATTATTATCCGGCCCTATTTTTTAACGTATGTCTTAACCTTGTTGACGAAAGTCTTGGAAGGTTTGAAGGCCGGGATGAAATGTTCCGGTATTATGATAGTCGTATTTTTCGAGATATTCCTTGCAGTTTTTTTTGCCCTTTTTTTCACGATAAAGCTGCCAAATCCTCTTAGATATACGTTTTTATCCTTAGATAGAGAATCTTTAACAGATTCCATAAAAGCTTCAACTGTTTTTTGAACAGTTATTTTTTCAATTCCAGTGTTTTTGGAAATTTCGTTAACAATATCTGCCTTTGTCATTTTTAAAAATCTTTAGTTATCAATTAATTAATACATAATTTTAAAGTTGGTCTGCAAATATAATTTTATTTGCCAGAATAAAAAAACTCTAACCTTCTTATTTTGAAAGCCAGCGCAAAAATATAAAAATTTATTTAAAATAATGAACTTTAATCAAATAGTTGTTTTTTTATGCTGCATCCGTTTTATTTGCACATCATCATTAATCTGTTTGAAACTATTTGATCTGTGTTCAGATGGAGCACCCCTTTTCATAATCATACTCGTGTTTAGTAAATGCTATAAACATTGTTTTATATATTTCAGGTGTGACATTCATTTTATTTTGTGAAACGAGCAAGGATTACTTTCGAGTTCGACCAGATAAATTAAAACAATGTTGCCTGGTCAAAATATTTGAAATATTGTCAATGACGGTTCATATTATTTTATACCTGGAGATTATTTGATCAATAATTACTTGACCCGTATTAAAATATTCACTATATTTAATATAGTACTAACCAAAAACCAAAATAAAATGGTAAATAAAGTAATGCTTGTAGGAAATGTAGGACAGGATCCTGAAGTAAGACACCTCGATTCAGGTGTAGCAGTTGCCAATTTCAACCTGGCAACAAACGAAACTTACAAAGATAAAAACGGTGAAAAGGTTACGCAGACTGAATGGCACCGGATAGTATTGTGGCGGGGACTTGCCGAAGTGGCTGAAAAGTTCGTTAAAAAGGGGGAGTTCCTTTATATTGAGGGCAGACTTCGTACCCGGTCGTGGGATGACAAGGATGGTAATAAAAAGTATACAACCGAGGTTTTTGCCGATTCAATGAAAATGCTCGGAAAGAAATCAGATCAATCTGAGGCAGATCAGCCTGCAGCCTCAGGACAGATAGAAGAAACCGGTCCCGGAGTATCGGAGAATGATGATCTCCCGTTCTGACTTATGAAAAGTCTCTTGCCGGGCTGGTAATCAGTTGTAATATGAACATGCATGTTAATTATGATCAATTTATTTATTAACTTGCGGTCTGCAGAAGTTGTTGCTTTTGCCAGATCCTTTCAAAGGGTCGATTGCTAGTTAATATTTAAATGATCGCTGATCCGTCTTGGAAGAGAGTGACTATTTTTTAGGTTTTCTTGCTACAACTGATATTGTATTCTATCCCTTTACTGTAGGGATAGGACTCGGATTATTGGGCCTTGCCGGACTGCTTGTCTCTTCGGCACTTATCTCTGGTTCAGAGGTTGCGTATTTTTCCTTATCACCTGTCGATCTGAATCAACTGGAGAAAAAGGATTCTGCCGCTTCTAAAACAGTTCTTCGTCTGCTGGAGAACCAGGAGAAGCTTCTTGCAACAGTTGTGGTTGCTAATAATTTTGTTAATATTGCCATTGTAATACTGGCCACTATCATTTCTGAACGATTATTTGATTTCTCAGCTGTTCCTGGCCTGGGATTTGTTATTAACGTAGTTACTATTACCTTTTTGCTTCTGCTTTTCGGAGAGATCCTGCCTAAGTTGTATGCAAACCATAACCCTGTGAAATTTTCCCTTACCATGGCCCATCCGCTGAAATTCATGGGAAGGCTGTTCAGACCGGTTAGTCTTATGCTTATGGGATCAGGTGCTCTGTTTTACCGAAAGGTAACCCGTACAAGGGAAAATTTATCAATAGACGACCTGTCTCATGCCCTTGATCTGACAGCTCCGTCTCTTAAGGAGGATAAAAATATACTGAAAGGTATTGTGGATTTTGGAAATAAGGCTGTTACTGAGATAATGAAGCCGAGAATTGATGTTATAGCCGTCAATATCTCAACGGGAATGAACAAGCTGATCTCAATAATTATTGAATCCGGGCACTCCAGGATACCTGTTTTTGCAGAGACATTTGATGATGTGAAAGGAATACTCTATGTAAAAGACCTGTTGCCTCATCATCAGAAAGGAGATGCTTTCCGCTGGCAGACACTGGTCAGGCCACCCTATTTTGTTCCCGAAACGAAGAAGATAAATGACCTTCTAAAGGAGTTTCAGACGCAAAAGATCCATATGGCGGTCGTGGTAGACGAGTATGGAGGTACCACAGGGATAGTCACGATGGAAGACATTCTGGAGGAGATAGTTGGTGAGATAAGTGATGAATTTGATCTCGAAGAGCTGTATTTTTCTAAACTTGATGACAGTAATTATATATTTGAAGGAAAAACCCCTCTTAATGATTTTTATAAGATCCTTAACCTGCAGCAGGATATATTTGATGATA
This sequence comes from Bacteroidales bacterium, assembly GCA_007120695.1. GTDB lineage: Bacteria > Bacteroidota > Bacteroidia > Bacteroidales > PUMT01 > PXAP01. The sequence goes on from SKND01000112.1 coordinate 11,654, forward strand.
TAAGGGGTGACGCCGATACCCTTGCCGGCCTGATCCTTGAATATGAGGGTGAGATTCCTGAAAAGAATAAGAAAATAATTTACAAACAATTTGAGTTTAAAATTGAGTCGGCCGATAACCGCCGCATTAAACAGATAAGGGTTTGTATAAATAAAAAGGATAAAGTATGATATACTGTTTTAACAAGCGAAACCGGTCAGGAATAATTGCACTGATCTGCATATGCCTGGTATTGTTCTCCTGTGGAAGCGATTATTCGCCCAAACCCAGGGGATATTTCAGGATCGAATTTCCGGACAGATCTTACAAATCTTACGAAAGTGACTGTCCATTTTCATTCCTCTATCCGGAGTTTGCCGTTATAGATAATGACGACAGCCAAATGGCTCAACCCTGCTGGATAAATATCGACTTTCCCGATTTCAGGGGAAGACTCCACATCAGCTATAATGAGGTGGATGGTAACCTGGTCGAATACCTCGAAGATTCAAGAAAGCTGGCCTTCAGGCATACTGTTAAGGCCGATGCAATTGATGAGAGAATGTTTATCAATGATGAAGAACAGGTATACGGAACCCTTTTCGATATAAAAGGTAATTCTGCTTCGGCTCTCCAGTTCTATCTTACTGACAGCAACAGGCATTTCTTTCGCGGTGCCCTCTATTTTAATGTGCAGCCCAATATAGATTCCCTTGGACCTGTAATTGATTATTTCAGGGAAGATATCTTATACCTTATTGAAAGCTTTGCCTGGAAGTAAATCTTTTCGGATATTTATCATGTAAAAAACAAGAAACCAAAATCTTGTCTATAAAATGCAAAATTTTGATTTACAAGATAAACCGCTTCGCTTTCCGATGAATTACATATCTGATTATACCTTTAAAAGCTCTGAGTACAGCATATGTAATCGACGAAGTCAAATTTTTTCATTAGTTCATACCTAATTTTTAATGAAAAAAATTTCATCTACATTTGTTTTTCCATATAAAACAAAATGGGCATATGGGACTTGTTTTGAATAAATATGTGCAGAATGATTGTCTTCTGGGATTGTGGGAGATTACCGAAGATTTTTTCAGCCTGTATGAGATGCTTGATCTCAATGATCAGGAGATTGATATGCTTAACAGTTTCAAAAGCTATAACCGGAAACTGGAGTGGCTGAGTGTGAGGGTTCTGCTTGCTGAATTGGTGGGACCCGGAATCAAGATTTATTATAACGGAAACAGGAAGCCATTCCTGACCGATCGGAGTTATCATATCAGTATTTCACATTCAAACCGGCTGACATCCATAATATTGAGCAAGAAACACCGGGTAGGTCTGGATCTTGAATATGTATCAAACAAAATAGCCAGCCTTGCAGGCAAATTCCTTACCGAAGGTGAACTTAAGGATGTCAGCACGCGCTACCGGCGTTATCATGTATATATTTACTGGTGTGCAAAGGAGGCATTATACAAAATATGTGACAAACAAAATATTAATTTTCGCGAAGATATTATTATTGATTCTTTCAACCCCGAGAAAAGAGGTACCATTACAGGCAAAGTCCATACAGAAGCAATTAAAGAGGACTTTGTCCTGCATTATTTTAAACATCAGAATTATGCCATTGTCTGGTGTTGCAAGTGAAAAATCAGATATGATATATCAGTCCATTCTAAGCCTTTCGGGGAAAAAAAAGATACTGGCCCTTCTTATTGACCCGGAAGAGTCATCACCGGAAGAACTGCCTCTCCTGGTTCAATCTGCGGGAGAAGCTGGCGTATCTATGATACTTGTGGGGGGGAGCCTTGTTAGTCAGCCGGTTGCCCCGTTGGTCAGAGCACTGAAAGGCTTAACCACTATCCCGGTCATGTTGTTCCCTGGTCACCCGGGGCAGTTATGTGATGAGGCAGACGGGCTGCTTTTGTTATCTTTGATTTCAGGCAGGAACCCTGAGTTCCTGATAGGAAACCATGTTAATGCCGCCCGGTACCTCAGAAGAAGTACACTGGAGATCATTCCGGTTGGCTATATGCTGATTGAGAACAAAATTGTAAGTTCTGCCGAATATATAAGCAACACCAGATCCATACCTTCAGGGAAAACCGATCTTGCTGTATCAACAGCATTGGCAGGTGAGATGCTCGGACTTAAGATGATATACCTGGAGGGTGGGAGCGGAGCACCCGGGATAATTCCTCCTGAGCTGATCGCTGCCGTGAAACAGAATATAAAAATACCCCTTGTTGTAGGCGGAGGAATAAGAAATGCCCTAGACCTGAAGAGGGTTTATGATGCAGGTGCCGATATGGCGGTTATTGGAAATGCCATAGAAAACAATGCGTCCGGGCTTCTTGAATTTGCAGGTGTGACAGAATAAAATAAAACCACCACCGGACTGTTCCGGGGTGGTTTATGTAAATATTTCCGTCACATTACGGGCACTTCAGCACATGTTCCATCTGGTATTTTGCCGACGCCTCATAGTTCCCATAGGCTGCGTCACTGTAAGCTGCACATGCACGGGTTGTGTCACCAAGACCCTCATAGGCCTTACCCAGTTCAAAAAATATCTTGGCTGTTTCATCCTTATTGCCGTCAAACAGGTCAATTGCTCTCTGGGCGCTGTTTACGGCGTCCTGGTATCTTCGCTGCTCATTGTAAATGGTAGCCAGAAGAAAATGAGTTTCAGGAAAAGACTCATCGTATGAAAGTGATGTCGAAAGGAAATCAATAGCTTGTTCAAGGTTATTTTCTCCTTTTGATCTCACAGCACGAACAAGGAAAAAGTCTCTTGCAGTTGATTCGGCAGTCTGCGCTATCTGTTCCTCGTTAGTCATCAGTGCAGTTTCAAGTGCGAGGTCCATTGAGGCTTTAAAGTTTTCTGCATCTTCAAGCCTCCTGTAAACCAATCCCTTGCCCAGATGCGACCTTGCATGCTGGGGGTTTATTGCCAGTGCCTTGTCAAATAGAGCCAAAGCCTCTTCGTTTTCATTTTCCCTGAACAGGGTATTTGCCTGAATAGCATATAGCTGATGAAGAACGCTTTCTGACCTCCTTTTTGTATTGGGATCGTTGTACTGATCTGCAACCACTATTGTCTCCTCAAATCCTGAAATGGCCTCGGGAATGTTTCTTTCACGGTATTGGGCCATTGCCATATCAAAATGGAGACCGGGTATCTGTATTTCAGCCTGTTCCTTCACTTCCTCCCCCTCTGCTCCCAGTAGAGATGCAATTTCGATGCTTTTCTCAAAGCTTGCAATTGATGCCCTGATATCTGTTTCTTTTAGATCCAGACCTGTATTATAGGCATCAATGGCATCTTTCAGTGATTGTCCCTGCACCTGTAATCCAAGGAACAATGATAATGCCGACAACAGGATGATCTTTTCTAGTAACCTGGTCTTCATAGACTTTTAGTTTAGTTATCGTTTCAGTTTAATTATAGTTCGCTAAAATAGTATTTTTTTGGTGTAAACGTAAAAAACTTATAAGTTTTGTTTTATGAATCAGTTAAACACAAAAACCGGCCTTTTTGTTTGAAACAGCAATTTCTTTGCCAAACTGGGTTTGAAAAGTCTGTAAAATATATTTCTTTTTTTGTGGGTTAATGCAATCAGTTCAATATCATTGGTTTCTATAAAATTATTAACCCCCGAAAGTATATCTTCACTCTCAATTATATGACATTCGAGTAGCACCTCTTTGTGTGTCTTTTCCAGGTGAGCTTTCATTTCTGACATTTTTTCACGGTTCTCCATTTTGTTCTCCCCTGCGCTGAAATGGACACATTCAATGCAGATGCTGTAACCCGCAAGGATATTTGCAAGACTCCTGATGGCCACATAATCAGACTCATCAAAGTCTGTGGCATATAATACTTTAAGTTGTCCCTCCTCTCTGAGCCTGGAGTCATGAGTAACAAGCAAAACGGGTGTGCCTGCCGTATCGATAACCCTTGCCGCAACAGATCCGAGTACCTCACCTGACTGTTCTCCGTGACCACGGGTGCCAATCACGATAACACCGGGATTAAAAGAGCCGATAATGCTGTCTATCTCCTCACCTGGCTGTCCGGCTCTGACTTCCTTTCTTATTTTTATGGTATCCAGATTTTTTACCCTTGCGTACTTTTTTAACTTTTTAGAGAATTTCTTCATCTGCTTTGCGGCATTCTGCTCAAGTTCCTTGAAAATATCTGCCATATTGGACTGGTATGTAAAGGCATCAGGGAATGCCATTGCATCAACCATTGGATTGAAAAATACATGAAACAGAAATATTTCAGCACTGGTTCTTGCCGCCAGATGCAAGGCAAAAAAACATGCATTCATTGAATAATCTGAGAAATCGACCGGAACAAGGATGCGCTCAATTTTTCCTTTCATATTTTCCATTTCATTTGTGTTTTCCATGACTTAAATATTTTATATTAAAACGTAAAGGACCGGCATGTTTATTTTCCCGGTTATAAGATATAGAAAAGATGAGATAATGTCAATAGTGATTCAATTTTGTAAATCGTTAATATTTCATCTGTACAAATCAGGTTAATTAAGTTAATATTCAATTAGTTATATTTTACAGGTAATTCATATTCAGCATTTCAAACGGATGGATCCCCCTGGTTTGTTCATGTTATTTTGTGAGA
>SKND01000317.1 GCA_007120695.1 Bacteroidales bacterium
AGGGAAATGCTTTACGAAGCTCTGTTTGTTCCTGAGGGAGAAGAGCCTTTTCCGGAAAGCATTCTTGACCTGCCTGAAATTTCAAAGTATATAGAAGACTGGAGTTCAAGTGATTTTGGTCATATAGCGCAGGATGGCGCAGAATTGATCGGTGCTGTATGGGGGAGATTATTTATACATGCAAATAAAGGATATGGCTATGTTTGAAAATTTTTGCAGATCAGATGTAAATTTTCAGGACCACCTGATACTAATATTGCAAAAAGACTACTCAAATGTCCCATTCGGAAAATAAAGCAGAATTTATGTCGCGAATCAGTGATTGCGCGGGCCTGATCCACAAAATAGCAGCGATTTATACTGACAGAAAGGAGGATGGTGAAGACCTGCTGCAGGAAATTCTCTATCAGAGCTGGAAATCATATCCTTCCTACAGGAATGACTCAAAATTCTCGACCTGGCTTTATAAGGTTAGCCTTAATACAGCCCTTGTATATAGAAGGAAAAAAGGCCGGATGACCACAGAAAGCTTTAACGATGAGGTGATAGAAAAAACGGATAGCTCATATTTCGAAAATGATGAGAAAATGACCCTTATGACAGCAATAAAGGAACTCTCCAAAACAGACAGGCTGATTATCACTCTTTACCTTGAAGGTTACAATTATAAGGAGATAGCTGAAATAACGGGCCTCTCCAATGAAAACAGTGCTACAAGGATACACAGGATAAAAACTAAATTAATTGTTAAACTAAAAAATATTGCATGATGGATAATATTGAGAATATCTGGAATGAATTAAGCAGTGATTTTAATAAGAAGCCCCTGCCCGACGGTGCTGATGGAAAAATACATACTGACAGGTCTGATCTGCTGCTTGCCAGGCTTGGTCTGAAACTGAAGCTCGGGCTTTACTGGACAATATTCTTTATTGTCGTCCTTATCGTGGCAGCTATTGTGCATATTTCCCAGCCAATGGTTCTTACATTGATCGGATTAATGTTTCTGATGATGGCCGGCAACTTAATTTATTCCGGCAGGCTTTACCTGAAGATCAAAAGAGAAAATGAGTTTTCACTAAATACAAGGACCGTACTTTTAAACTATTATGACAGTGTGGTCAGGGTCCTTAAAATGGAAAGGTTGTGGGCTCAGTTTGCAATACCCCTGGGCCTGATTGCAGGTGTGCTTTATGGGCAATTACTTAAGGCTGGAAGTTTTGGCCAGATTGAATTTGAACTGCGTACTTTGCTGGTTACCGGCATTCTCATGGTCACCCTGGTTCCTTTGGTTATTCTATGGACACATTGGGCACAAAAATACGCCTACAAGAATGATCTGACAGAACTCTGGACTGTGATAGGTGAATTGTATGAAAATGAAGATAACATGTAAACAACTTAAGTTAACTATTTCATGAACAAGAAAACAGCATTTCAGGAAAACTTTAATTCGGAAACAACAGGGAAAAACCCTGGCTCCGGCACATTGTTTCAGCCAGTCGGGCAAAAGAAGCGAATTATAATACTTGATGTTTTAAGGGGATTTGCATTGTTAGGAATACTTATGGTGAACATGCAGTTTTTTAACGTCCCATTTACAATTACCATGGGGGAGGGCAGGCTGTGGACCGACCCGGTAAATTCCGGCGCCTGGTGGTTTATTGATTTTTTCTTCCATGGCAAGTTTTATGTGCTGTTTTCTTTACTTTTCGGGATGGGATTCTTTCTTTTTCCCTTTTGTTTTAGGTATGTTCCTTGTAGGTATGTTTTTCGGCAGGAAGGGGTATCTTGCGGATATCGGAAAAAACACCGGTTTTTTTACTGTTTTACCTATCCCGAAACAGGCAGGGTGAACCGAGATGGGAATAAACCAGCCGTTTGCCCTGCCAATCATTCCCACGGAAGTGACCGCCACATTGCCCATCCTGGTAAACGCCATGTGTGGACGCCTGAGCATAAACCGCCAGATAGAACGCCTTAAAAAACCAGGCAGCATAAAATAGGATCTTTCTGCCAGGGTAGATCTTTTCTGAAGCACAATATCTTTCTGGTTAATTTCCTGGTTTCGGGCCTCATTTACCTGAAGGGTTATCGACTCAATTGTTCTTTCATGTGCCTTTTCAATTACCAGGGGCACAGGAACTCTTTGGCCGTTGATTTCCTTTTCTACCAGCAGGGAAACATTAATATCTTTAAAAATAACCAGCTTTCTCCTGCCAGCAGAATACGCAGCTATATAATCATGATCACTGATGGTAATTGCTATGGTTTTTATAAGCCAGGCGGTAAAGGATATCCTTCCTTTTTCTCTCTTATAGGCCTTTATCTTTTTCCTGGCTTCTGTAACATCTATTTCCAGTAAGGCGGGGATATGATGTTTCTCAATGCCTACGGCACAGACATCATTGGTTGCAATCCGCGTTTTCGGAAACCTGTGGATCCGGTACCCTGCTGCTTTTTCATTCATTTTTTAAATTATTCAGCTGAAGCTATGATCCATTTCCTCAGAAGATCCTTGTCAATGGAATTGACCGATCTAAGTTTGATATGACGCATGTCTTTGCCGGTTCCCTCAAGCAGATTAGAGGGGTCATCCAGTTTATGAAAATCGGAAAACCCAGCGTTACATATTCCTTTGCCGTTTTAAGATAGGCAAAACCCTTCTTCTTCGAGAACACTGGCCTGCTCCACTTGAATTCCTCCCTAACACCTGGTACATTTTCATGGATAAGCTGGCGAACAATTTCCATTATCATTTTTTGATGGTCAGGAGCTTGATTTATTTATTCCGTTACCTGTTTATTCATATTATTTATCGTTTTTGATTAGAACATCTGCCAGTAATAAGTAATGAACGTGGTAGTGTGAACCGGGCTAAATCGCAGATTGGTTATTCTGGTGGTGCTATATCGATATTTCCCAATCTATTAATCATTCTAATTAACGAATGTCTTACACCTGGTGACAGGGTTTCAAGATAGTGATCCTGCAGCAGGAAACCGATTTCCTGTGATAATTCCTGATATTTCCGGCTGATCCTGACGATCATTTTATAGGCATTGAACCTTTGCAGACGGTTTTTTATCGATCTTTTCCCAGATACTGATGCAGTGATCAAATAATATCCCTTCATGGTTTTCATCAAGGTCCATCAGGTAAAGGATTTTTATCAATTCGCGCTGGTGACCGTCATTCTTTCCCTTCAGAGACCTGATGATGCTCCGGATGTGGCTTTTTATGCGTCTGTCATTTTTCTCCACACAGCTCCACAATAGCCAGGCTGTCACCATCCAGTTCCCATGCATCGGTCATTAATTCGGGAGTCCTCGAAATTTACCCAATCATCGAGCAGCCGCTAACTCCGGCCAATCCAGTGCATACACATGCCGTGGCAAGGCCGGCTTTCCTGATAAATTCTCTTCTGTTTGTCTTCATTTATCTTACATTTATTAAATATGAGAAATCAATTAGTTGTATATTAAGTTCATGAAGCTTTACCCTGACTTCAGTGCCTGTCAGGACTGCCAGCTCCAGCTCTCTCTCATTGATATAGCTGCTGTCCATACCCGGAGGGCTTTCTTCAATACAGGCATAACCGGGATGCGACATTAATTCTGAGATACCTGGTGGAATCTGTTTGAGTATAGAAATAAAGGTTTCAATATCAGCATTTCCGTAAAAAGAGTCAATAAACCAGTCTGTTACCGGAATGCCCTCCTGTCTTGCAAGCTTCTCCTCCTCCCTGAAGGCATTCGGACTTACCAGCTTCCTCATCCTGAATGACCTGAAAGGATGGCGTATAGCGTAACCTATCATCGCCGCAAGCGCTTTTGAAGAGCCGCCTCCTTTTTTAACCCATATATTACCGTGAACGCTTTCGGGGACAGGGTTTCGGATTGGAATCCCATGTTCTATGGCCAGTTCTCTTATAACCTTATGAAACGGGGTATAGAGTGCCAGCATATGGTTTTCTGAATTAATATGATCGAGTGGTACTCCAGTTGACAGAAATAACTCCATCTGTGCGTTTACCTCTGCCCTTAACTCTTCAATCGACATATTGCCCAGGTGCCTGATTATTTTGTGAGAATGATAGAAATAGCCATCCCTGTCCACAAGACTGGGAATTTGTTCAGGAGGAAGGACCGGTCTCCCGGTGGTAATATTAAGGTGTATCCCGATGGGGAGTCCGGGGTTTTCCTGATGTACCCTGATAATGGTCTCACGGGCTCCCGGATAATTCATCAATGCAGTGGTAGTGGTTACTATACCATTCCTGTATGCCTCAACAATTCCCTTAGTGATCCCTTCGGTCATACAAAGATCGTCGGCCGTTACTATCAGGTAACGAGGCTCAGATATATCGCTAATGGTTGCCTTTTTCATTGAATTACATCCTGATGATATTATTACCAAAATAGATAAAATAAAAAATGTGTGTGTCATAAAATTATTTTTTATAGCTATAGGCTGTTTTATCCTTCCGGGATAACCGTGATGCTGACATCCCCTGCTGCAATAAGCATTCAAATGTAAGGCCATTGTGCTTAAAGAGCTTGAAAACAGGATATAAGGATTTAATTATAATTCATATTCATGTCCGCATTCATACATTAATGTACATTTGCGGACATAGACTGGAGATGGTTCACTGTATTGATTATTAAATGATTCTCATATTTTTATTTTTTTTGCACTTGCCAGGGCAAATGATAATGAAATAATTGTGGTCAGAACCAGAATTATTAACCCGGTATAAAAGAAACCTGCCGGAGAAGTTCCTCCCAGTAAATACCGGTTCCCTTCAAGTATATAAGTTACGGGGTTTCCCCACGAAGCATATAACAACCATCCGGCTGTTATCAATTCCCTGGGTAAAAAAGTTGTACTCAAAAAAAGCAGGGGGAA
>SKND01000092.1 GCA_007120695.1 Bacteroidales bacterium
ATTACATCTTTTGATTTATCTCAAGCAATTCATCAAGGTACTGCCTGTTATTGGCAAGCCTTGGAACCTTGTTCTGACCACCGAGTTTTCCCTGCTCCTTTAGCCACTGATAAAACAAACCCTTTTTGGCAATATGTACAACCGGAGGATCAAGAGTTATGCTTTTATACCTCTTAGCTTCATAATCTGAGTTTAACGATTTCAGTGCATTGTCGAGAAGTGTGGCAAAATACTCTATGTTTTCAGGTTCCTTTTCAAACTCTATTATCCATTCATGAGCACCCTTTGAAGTGTCACTCATAAAAACCGGACCGGCTGAATATTCACTTATTACGGCACAGGTTTTCCGGCAAGCAGTTTTAAGTGCGTTTTCTGCATTGTCAACTATCAGCTCCTCTCCGAACGCGTTAATATAGTGCTTGGTTCGTCCTGAGACCTTAATTTTGTGTGGATAAAGAGATGTAAACACCACCGTATCACCAATAACATACCTCCATAGCCCACCGTTGGTAGAGATTACGAGTGCATAGTTCTTATTTGTCTGGACCTGACCTATTGAAATAGTCTTGGGCTGTTCCTCATCGAAACTCTCCATCGGTATGAATTCGTAATATACTCCATAATCAAGCATCAGCAACATATCGTCTCTCGAGGGTTCATCCTGAATCGCAAAAAATCCCTCCGAAGCATTATATGTTTCCAGATATTTCATCGAAGGTGAAGGGATCAGCTTTTCAAACTGTTCACGATACGGCAGAAAGCTTATACCACCATGAATAAATAGTTCGAGATTGGGCCATATCTCCAGAAGATTTGACTTGCCAGTTTTCTCGAGTAAATATTTTATGAATACTAGATTCCATGAGGGAACCCCCGCCATATTGGTCACATTTTCGTACAGAGTGGCTTCATATGCCTTCTCAAGCTTTTCCTCCCATTTCTCCAGAAGTGCGATTTTTGTATTGGGAGTGCGTATAAAACTGACCCAGAAAGGGGTATTCTCAAGCAGAATGGCTGAAAGATCTCCGTAAAAAGACTGATTGTTGAAATTATTTACCTGATGACTGCCCCCTATTGTCAAACCCTTCCCGGAGAATATCTTTGTTTCGGGATTGTTATTGGTATAAATGGCAAGAATATCCCTTGCCCCCCTGAAATGACAATCTTCAAGGGCCTCTGTACTTACCGGGATAAACTTGCTTTTATCACTTGTAGTGCCGGATGATTTGGCAAACCACTTAATTTCTCCCGGCCATATAAGATCCTCCTCGCCTTCCCTCAGCCTGTCAATGTAGGGTTTTATATCTTCATAACTATGCATGGGAATCCGCTCCCTGAACTGTTCTTCGGAGTCGACTGATTTAAAATCGTACTTCTTACCGAATTCTGTGTTCACGGCCGAACTAAGCAACTTTAAAAGGGTTTCCTGCTGCACATTTTCAGGGTGCTTTTTCAGAAAGTCTATCTGGTGCATCCTGCTGGTGTTGAACCAGGAAACCAATGAGTTTATCAGGGGCATATAATCCGTCTTTGTTTAAGCTTTTCAAGGCTCGCACCTCATAAAAATGCGACCTTAAATTATTATTAATCACTATTCATAAAGGCTGCTGTGAAACGCACAGAAACCGCGCACGAAAAGATTATTTGCCTTTTCATGTAAAATGCAAAGATAATAATTGTTTAAGGGATTATTATCTGCAAGTTTACTAGTAAACCTGAATTATCTTATTGAGGGTATCCCATTGTTTGTGACAAAACCACCCGCTGACCGGGTCTTAACCTGAATACCTCACGCATTTTATCCCTGTCAACTTGTCCGAGTACACAGGTACCCAAACCTTCTGACGCGCAAAACAGGTAAACATTTTGTGAGATGAAGCCAACATCAGTTGCTGCATAAAAATCCCTGACCTCATCACTGGCATTATCCATACGGTCATAATCAGCAACATAAATCAATGTCAATGGAGCCGTATGTACAAAATCCTGACGTCCTGCATACTCCCTGCGGTCGTTGCTGCTCATCTTCAACAGTACATGCTTCACAGCATCATAAATATACCATCCGTTGGCCGTTACCACATAAATATCAAATTCACGCCAATCGCGAGCTGTTGGTGCAGTTCTCTTTCCGTCGTCCCTGTTGACGCCAAAAGCAGACCATAAGAGATTTGATATCGTCTGCATATCAAGCTCCTGGCTGGTATAATCACGCAAACTCTGCCTTTGATTCAGAGCTTCAAAAAGAGGCATTCCCCCGGTTTGTTGAGGCTTGGGAAGGGTTACAGTTTCAAGAACCTGCGAAAACGAAAGGCAGGCAGAAATCAATGACAAGAAAACAATGCTGATAATCCTTTTTTCCATAACATGTTTTTTTTTGGGTTTACGATGCATCTATAAATTTTGATTACATTATATACTGCTTCCCGCAATTTGTTATGTTAGTTTGATGAAAATGTGTTCGTAGTTCGTAAAACAACGTACATATTTTACAAATATACATTAAATTTTTTCTGCGGAAAATTACACACAGACGCATGAAAAAATTTTAATGTTAAAGCGCAGCGGTTCCGACTGTAAGCATAAATTTTGGATATTTTTTATTACAAAATTTATGCTTACAGAAGAAATGTACATGAATTTCTCATCAGGTGAAAATAACCACAAAGGGCAATATTTTGCATGAGAAATCGACCTTCAGGTCAATTTTTTTCAGATAATTCTTTATTTGACCCCGAGGTAGAGCCTCAAGGAATTCTTTCGGTTAAAGTTAACTTTTACTGAAAAATCCGAACAGTTTCTGTACTTCTTCCCAGGTGTTCCGGTTAAGGCAATATTTTATCCTGGGAGGTGTGATCTCTCCCTGGATAAGACCGGCCTTTTTCAGTTCCTTAAGATGCTGGGATAATGTAGATTTTGCTATGGGAAGCTCCTGGGCAAGATCTCCACTGTAGCAACAGGTCTGTTTTCTGAGCAGATCAATGATATAAACCCTTACTGGATGGCTCAGTGCCTTTGCATACAAAGCAAACTTTCTCTGTTCTTCTGAAATAAGCTCTTTTTTTGCCAGCATAATGAAAAAGGTATTTTTAGTCTTTAAAATTTACTTATCCACATCCCAATGCTTTTCAATAAACCAATGGAATTAAACCGGAAATTAATCCTTTATGTGCTATACGATATCATCCGGTCAGCTTTGTCAGGGTTTTACGTCACAATTAATCAGGACCTGAAAAACAAAGATCAGAAATTTTACCGGTTTTTAATCAAAAATTTCCTTCATAACGGATATTGACTTTAGCTTACCCATCCCGGGCAGATGAAAACGGTAGTAATCCAGCAAACCTGTTACAAGCGAATTCCTCAACGCACCATTTAGTTTCACCTTGTCCATCATGTCAAATGTGCTACTCATCAATTCACTTAAATACCTGCTCTCGGGAGGAGAAATAAAATAGGGGTTCACAGGCTGTTTATCAGTGAAAAGGGCGTTTTCAATATCAAAATACTCTTTTAACGGAGAATAGTTGTTTTGGGGGAAGAAACCCAGGTGACGGGTCAGACCTATAAGGAAAATAAGATGAAAATTGGCAAATCCCCTTTCAGAAATATCAAAGATCTTTATTGCATTAACCAGAAATGAAAACAATGGTAAGTTTTTTTCCTGTTCCTGCAGGGTCCTGTAAAGTATTTCAGAAATAAATAAAGCAACTGCATTTTTAACAGGATCGTAAGGTATTGATGAAAAATTCTCATGCAGCCTTATCTCCTTTACCCTTTGCAGATCACGTGATTGTTTTATGTACACCTCCATCTCAAGAATTGACAGGTGCCCCAGAAGGTTGATTCTAACAGAAGATTTTTTACCCCTGGTTCCGGTAATCAGAAATGACATCCGGCCAAACCCTTCAGTATAAATATGTGAGATAATACTGCTATCACTATATTTAATATTATGCAAAACCAGACCCCGTGTCTTCTGTAGCATCTTAATGAATAAACATTAGTTTGGTAACATGGGTTTCCGTTCCGTCAGGATTAGATAAAAAAACAAGATAGATACCGGTTTGAACACGGCGTCCCCTTGAGTTACGACCATCCCATATTGCCTGGCCACCCAGTGAAACTGTTTCATAAACCAGGTTGCCTGATATATCCGTTATCTTTACAACAGCATTTTTTACAAGTCCTGTTACGGTAACCGGTCCGTGATAACTCTCTCTTACAGGATTAGGAAATACATAGACGTTTTTGAACGCATCACCGGGAGCAGTGGCATCTCCCCTGTATGAGACCACCCCTGCAGAGGTACCGAAAAAAACTTCGCCGGTGGCAGGATCAATAGCTATGTCGGTTATGTTGTTATCCGGTAAAGGACTGTTTTGCCTGGTAAAATGGTGTATCTGGTTTCTACCGTCGGCAGAAACCAGAAAAGCTCCCGATTTCATAGTCCCGAACCATTTCCGGTCCGCTCCGTCAATGGCAATGGCGGTTACAGTTTCATTATTCAGAAGATACCCAAGTTCCTCTTCCCTGCTTCCTGATACAACAATGCGGCGTGCAAAAAAATTATCGTTTGAAAAGACCCTTCCCGGATTATAATAGACAACAACACCATTATTGGTCCCAACCCAGATAAAACCGTTATCATCTTCTGCAAAGGAAAAAACCTCGTTACTTATCAAAGAGTTGTCTTCATCAGTAATGGAAAATTTCCTGGCAAGTTCGTCATCTGATCCGGCAGACTGGTTATTGGCGAAGGCAAATAAGCCTCCACCCCTCGGAAGCAGAACCCACTTATGACCGTGCCGGTTAACCATTATATCACCAATATAATCATGGTTAATAATTCCTCCGTAAGGAAATGAAGTCCATTCACCATTTTCTTTCATTACAGAAACAGGCTCCGGCACTCCTGAGTTGGTAAGCCAAAGATTTTTGTTATTATCGAAAGCCATTCCTCCGATACGGATAAAATCACCGCCTGGAATTATGGACCGAAGTGAACTGTTTTCTTCAGTATATCTTTTATACAGACTTCCCTCCCGGTATTCAAGAAGCCCGTAACCCCATGTAGCCAGATATAATATATCGGGGTTACCCGGATTCTCAATAACATCAACCACATCTCTGACATCATAATTCAACCTGCTGCTCCACTCTTCGCCTATTAATTGGCTGAACTCTCCATTGTGCCATAAATTGCCGAATGCAGAATTATAACCACCGGCAGCAAAATAGGTTCTGCCGGGATAGGAGCGGATTGAAAATACACGGTTTGAGTATGGCCCGGGAGGAGTAAGTACCCTGAAACTATTGCCGCTTCCCCTAACCAGCCCGTGAATCCTGTCCGCAATCCATATGTGACCATCCTCCTCTACAAGAACATCTCTGATCCCAAATCCCCAAAACCCGTAATCATCAATGCTTTTCACAAACGCCATACCCTGATCATAGATCTCTGCCCCTGTTGTGCTGATAACCGATAAATAATTTTCTGATGCCCTGACAACCATTAAATTATCTGAAGGCCCAGTAAAATATTCAAATGAATATCCGTCTATCCCAAAAGAGACATATTTGCCAGTATTATTCATCTGCACGGCATAAAGCCGGCCAGCGAACCATTCAAGGGAGACAAATAAAGACCCCGGTTCAGGAAGAAAGTCCAGCCTGTCCCAGTATGAAAAATCGAGTAAGTTAGGTGCGTTTAAATCTGCCCTGTACAGACCTGAAGATGTGGCGGCATAAAGGTAATTTCCATCAAAGGCCATATCATTAACGGCCAGCCTTATTCCTTCTTCGCCAAGAAAGTAGGTATCGATAATTTCATGCGCATGAAGATCAACAACAACAATACCAAAGCTACAGGAAAGGTATGCCCTGTTATTGAGAACCATTATGTTGCTTATGTTCTTGCTCCCCTGAACCGTGCTTCTTAAAATGTCGGACATGTTGATAATCCTGTTTCCTTCTATAATGTCAAGATTACCGTTGGCATAACCGATAATTAGAAGACTGTTTTCTTCTGACCATTTGATACTGCTGATATCAACATCTGACAGACCGTTTACCTTTGATAATTTTTCAATACTGCTGTCGTCTTTGTTATAAACAATCATTCCGGAACCCACTGCTGCAAATATCCTGTTGCCGGCAACTTCTACATGTGATGCCCTGCCATATGAAAGATGATCCCGCCATGTACCCAAAGGACCCTGTGCCCAAGTATTTAAAAAACTGAATATAAATACAAGAGCAACAAAATGCTTGTACCAATTAAAGGACCTGCTTAATTGCTTAAACATATTACATAAGATCAGGTATCCCACTCAGATAATCAACCAGTTTTCTGAATGCACGGGCCCGGTGACTGATACGGTTTTTTTCGGCCAGATCCATTTCAGCAAAAGTAAGTTCAGAGCCCTCAGGGATAAAAACCGGATCATAGCCGAATCCACCACTCCCCCTTCTCTTTGTTATTATGGCTCCATTCACGATACCCTCAAAACGCAACTCCTTTCCACGCATGATCAAAGATATTACGGTTCTGAACCTGGCTTTCCTTGATTTCTTGCCTTCAAGCATTCCAAGAAGTTTATCAATATTAGCTGCCGTCTGTTCCTCCAGACTGGTAATCCCGCCGGTTTCATCCTTCCCGGCAAATCTTGCAGAATAGACACCCGGTCTGTTATTTAAAGCCTCCACTTCAAGCCCGGTATCATCAGCAAAACAATCTTTCAGAAAGCGGTCATAGATGTAAAAAGCTTTTGCAGATGCATTCTCCTCCAGTGTGGGGTGGATTTCGGGAATTTCTCCCTCGAAACCTATGTCAGCCAGACTCAGAAGTCTGAAATTATCTCCGAGAATATTATTTATTTCCCGAAGTTTGCCGGGATTATTGGTAACAAACACAAGCTCCATACAACAGAAAAATTAACGTAAAAAAACAAGGACCTCAATCCTTGTTTAAAAATTGCTGACCGGTCATACTTTGGCAATACGGATCTTACCGGCATAAACTGGAACAGGAATCATCCTCCCATAGCTGCAAATCCGCCAGTTGATTTCCCGATACGGGGATTAATGCACATTACCGGAATTTTGGCGCTGTTGGCAATTATATACTGTTCGTCAGCACCCATAACATAATCGGCCAGCCCAATGTTTTTAGTAGTCATTATAACGATCAACTCAGCCTTGATTTTAATGGCATATTCAATCGTCTCCTTAGCAAAGGATTTCTTTCCCGGAGCAGAGATAATATCATACTTAACATGCTTCTGTTCAAGTATTTTACGTGTAAACTGGATATTTGCATTTACACCCTTAAGAAGCCTCTTGTCCGACTTTTCAGTCTTTATGATATGGATTTTTGAATTGAAGTGCTTGTAAAGATAAACCAGCCAGTTAACCTTCTCCTTGTCCTCTTTACGAAAATCAACGGGGAAAACAATATGTTCAAAGTTATTGTCTTCCGGCGGAGACTGAACAACCACAAAAGGCACTTTGGAATTTACAATAACCTTAAGGGCCCAGCTTCCGGTAAGTTTTTGCATACCTTTCATCCCATGGGTTCCCATTATAACCATTTCGGCATCAATCTCTTCGGCCATTTCACCAATACTGCTGAAAATGGTACCATACTTCACTATGGTTTTGGGTTTTACACTATACTTTTTGAATGCTTCAACGGCATATACATCCAGCACTCCTTTCAGTTTTCCAACTTCATCCTTTTTCTTTGCAACATGAGCCAGATAGACAGGGTTGCCATCGATTTTGGCTATTTTCACCGCATGTTCAAGTGCATACTCAGCTATCTGGGTAAAATCCCAAGGGACCATCAAAGGTTTTACAGTACTTCCCATATCATCAATAAATTAAATTGACACTAAAAGTATCTAATATTTAAAAAAAACTTACATTTATCCTTCGTAAAAATACAATAAAATAAATTTCTCAGGGTAAATATGGTTTCAAAATATGAAATAATTGGAAATTTTCACACATTTAAAATTAGATTTTTTAAGTATTCTATTTTATTTCTGCTTTGCTTATTATCCCGGGTAACCGGCTTTGGCGCACAGATTCCCCCTGAAGTCAATGATCCGGCTATCACTAGCGATCCGATTCTGCTCTATTCAATGTCGTTCAGTCAATTCATTTTTCACGGCAAGGTCTGGCCCCTGATCTTATTATATTCAAATATACTTATGTTTATAATACTTATCATGGTAAGAAAATCTTTCCGTTTTGCCAAAGAAAGATTCACTTTAGAGGGTATTATAAATGAACGTACTGAAGAATTACTGAATCAGAAGGAGAAGGTAGATGAACTTATATCCAATATGCTTCCGAAGGATACTGCAGATCAACTAAAAAAAACCGGCAGAGCCACAACAAGAAAGTATAACATGGTAAGTATACTGTTCAGCGATATAGAGGGTTTTACACGTATTGCAGAACAAATGAATCCGGAGATCCTTGTAGATGAGCTGGATAAATTTTTCTTCAAATTTGATTCACTGGTCGAAGAGTTTAACATAGAGAAGATAAAGACAATTGGTGATGCATATATGGCGGCCGGAGGCATACCCGATATAAACAGGACCAACCCTGTAGATGTTGTACTTGCTGCAATCAGGATAATGCAGTATATGAAACAGCTTAAGAAGGATAATGAGTATTTCTGGGATCTCAGGATCGGAATTCATACCGGTCCGGTTATTGCCGGTGTGGTGGGTCAAAAAAAACTATCATATGATATCTGGGGCGACTCGGTAAACACTGCCAGCAGGATGGAATCATCCGGCGAAGCAGGTAAGATAAATATTTCCGGCAGCACCTATGAATATGTAAAGGAATTCTTCACCTGTGAGTACAGGGGAAAAATGCCGGTCAAATACAAGGGCAATATTGATATGTACTTTGTTAAAGGCTTCAGGCCTGAATTTTCTGTTGATATGGAGGGCCAGGAACCTAATTACCGCTTCAGTATAAAGCTTCAATTACTGAGATTACAGGATGTTGAAGAACATTTTCTTAAACGGATGGAGGAAGAGTTGCCGGCTATACTAAATTTCCATGATCAAAAATATAGTATGGAGCTGCTGACTAACTGCGAACTTCTTTTCAGCTCAGAAAAACTCTCTGAAGAGGACAGGCTGCTGGTACGCACCGCAGCTCTTCTTGATTGTATGAGTTACCTTAAAGGTTACATTGAAAGAGAAAAATACATTCCGCAGTTAGTAAGGGAAACTTTACCTGAATACCATTATAACGAAAAACAGATGCTTAAGATCAGCAAGCTGATAAATACCCCCTTTTTCCCGCCGGCTGCACTAACTTTGCCCGAGAAGGTGCTTTCCGATGCACGTCTTGCATTCCTTGGAAAAAATAACTTCCAAAATTCTGTCGTGACGCTTTTCGAAGAAATGAAATATTATGGAAGGGCAACATCGAAAAAGGAGTTTGTGAAAAACTTTGCAGAATTTCTGGAATCATTTGAATTTTACACTCTGACTGCCCAAAAACTTGCTGAAGTAACCACAGAGGAGCAGATAAAAAAACTTAACAAAATCTGATCTTTGATGATTTCATTTTCTTTTGCCTGACAGGGGCTTATGTGGGTATTATCTCTACTAATTGTTTGAACCTGATTTTTTGTTGAATCTGATAACTATATTTTATTTCAAATCTCTCATTCCGGTTTAACCGGATAATTAGTAATGATAAATGCTCCCCGGCTGAAAATAAAAAAGAGATTATCGTATCCTGAGATGTTCCCAATTGCAAATTACCAGTTTTTCTTATAAGTAACATTTATCAGGGTATAATCCCGTTTAATATTTCGTATTGAGGTTTACTTTATTATCATTAAATTTGGCACAAAAACTAAGACTTATGGAGAATACAGACTGGAAAAATCTTCCCTTTGGATATGTAAAAACCGATTATAACATTCGTTGTTACTACAGGGACGGAAAATGGGGAGAACTGGAAGTCACTTCAAAAGATCATATTGACATCCATATTGCCGCAACATGTCTGCATTACGGTCAGCAGGCATTTGAAGGAATGAAGGCATTCATGGGCAAAGACGGTAATATCAGGCTTTTCCGCTGGCAAGAGAATGCCAAAAGGATGGTGTCTTCGGCAGAAGGTATATTCATGGCACAGGTGCCAAAAGAACTGTTCAAAGAAGCTGTGGTCAAGGCTGTTCTTATGAATAGAAAATTCATGCCACCACATGGAACAGGAGCGGCCCTTTATATCCGTCCACTTCTTCTCGGTACAGGTGCTCAGGTAGGTGTGAAGCCGTCAAATGAATATATGTTCATGGTATTTGTCACACCTGTCGGACCCTATTTCAAAGAAGGTTTTAATCCGGTTAAGATTGCCATTGTTAAAGATTCTGACCGGGCTGCTCCCCTCGGCACCGGGCAGATAAAGGTAGGCGGAAACTACGCCGCCAGTCTGCGAGGTGTAATGAGAGCGATAGACGCCGGATACGGATCGCCAATGTACCTTGACGCAAAAGAGAAAAAATATATTGACGAGATAGGTGCTGCCAATTTTTTTGGAATTAAAAATAATACATATATAACTCCCAAATCAGATTCGATTCTCCCCTCAATAACCAACATGAGTGTGATGGCCATAGCCGAAGATATGGGAATGAAAGTTGAAAGACGGCCGGTTGCCCTGGATGAACTGGAAAGTTTCGAAGAGACAGGCGCCTGTGGTACAGCAGCAATAATTGCACCAATTGGGGAGGTGCATGATCTTGAAACAGGCAAAACTATTAACTTCTGCAAAGATGGAAAACCCGGACCGATATCTGAAAAGATTTATAAACGGCTCCTGGGCATCCAGTTTGGAGATGAGGAAGATAAGTTCGGCTGGACCGAAATTATAGGATAATTGGTTCGCTTACATGATGAGTTACAAAGATGACGGCAAATAACTCTTTAAATAAGGTGGCAATATTTTTCCACGCCCGATGAGATGGAGAATAACCCTGCTAAAAGAAATTAGTGGTTATGAAGAAGGAATCAAAGGTTGTTAAACGACGGTTGAAAAGCTCGTACTTTATCTCTATTATTAGCATTTCACTGCTTCTGTTTATGATTGGGCTCATGGGACTGCTTATTCTAAATGCACGGAATCTTTCCGAATACGTAAAAGAGAATATCGGTTTCTCAATTATTCTTGAAGAGGAAGTAAAAGAGGTCGATATCATCAGGATCCAGAAGAATCTCGATGCTACCGAATATGTTAAAGCAACACGGTATATAACCAAAGAGAGGGCCGCAATTGAGCTGGAGGAAATGCTGGGAGAAGACTTCATAAGTTTTCTCGGCTACAACCCGTTACTGCCATCAATAGAGGTGAATCTGTATGCAGACTATGCAAATCCTGACAGTATTGCAATTATTGAAAAAGATATTGAGCAATTCTCCCATGTAAAGGAGGTCTATTACCAGAAGTCGCTGGTGCATCTGGTAAATGAAAATGTAAAGAAAATCAGCGTGATCCTTATTGCATTCAGCCTGATGCTTTTTCTTATATCACTTTCTCTGATAAACAACACTATCAGACTGTCAGTATATGCAAGGCGTTTCATTATCAACACTATGCAACTTGTTGGAGCTACAAATTCCTTCATCAGAAAACCGTTCCTTTTAACAAGCGCCGCCCACGGGCTTTATGCCGCAATATTTGCCAATGCTCTTATGACAGGCGTGATCTACATGGTTCAAAAAGAGTTCGCAGAACTATTCGGATTCCAGGACCTGCAGACAATAGGGCTGCTATTCATATCGATTATAATTCTTGGTGTAATAATAAACTGGATATCTACTTTTTTCGCTGTAAGCAGATTTTTAAGGATGAAAACCGATGACCTTTATTATTAATTTTAACTGACCATAAAATGGCAAAACAGAAAAAAGCAGCACCAAAACCCTTTGATTTTCCATTTGCTAAAGAAAATTACAGGCTTCTTATCATTGGAGTAATAATTATAGTTATCGGTTTTATTTTGATGATAGGCGGAGGATCGGATGATCCGGATGTATTTAATCCTGCCATATTCAGTTTCCGTCGGATAACCCTCGCCCCAATTGTAGCCATGTTCGGATTTGTCTTCATTATTTACGCCATTATGAAGCAGCCGAAAGAGGAGAAAGAAGAGAAGAAATAGGAAATCAGCAGATCCCTGATTATGAAAATCTCCCTGTACCCAAAAAAGTCTGCCCGGATATAACGTGGCAGATGAACCTCTTCCTTATTCTGCAACCTGACCCATTAGAAAATAACTGAGGCAATATATTAACATTTAAACATATTTTTCATTATGACCTGGATAGAAGCTTTATTACTCGGACTGGTACAGGGATTAACGGAATTCCTTCCGGTGAGCAGCAGCGGCCACCTGGAACTTGGAAAAGTATTACTTGATATAGAAGCAAAGGAGAGTCTGACATTCTCTATAATAGTGCATGCTGCAACTGTACTAAGTATTATTGTCGTCTTTTATAAAAACATCCGGGAGCTTTTCTCAGGTTTAATAAAATTCCAGTGGAATGAATCCACTATCTACTCGGCCAAAATAGCTGTTTCAATGATCCCGGTTGGAATAGTCGGGGTATTCTTTATGACTGAGGTTGAAAGTGTATACAACGGCAACATAGTTTTTGTAGGAAGTATGCTGCTGGTTACAGCAAGCTTGCTGCTGCTTACCTACCTGGCAAAATCGAAGGATAAGGATGTTTCTTACAGAGATGCATTCATTATAGGGATTGCACAGGCTTTTGCAGTTATGCCGGGCATTTCCCGTTCAGGAGCCACTATTGCAACGGGTCTGTTCCTTGGAGTAAGAAAAGACCTTGTTACCAGATTCTCCTTTTTGATGGTTTTGGTCCCAATTATCGGGGCTACAATTTTTGATATTGTAAGAGCCGATGACCCGGATGCTGTTGCAATCGGAATTATACCGCTACTGATAGGATTTGTTGCAGCTTTTCTGAGCGGACTGTTCGCCTGCAGGATTATGCTGAACATAGTGCGGCAGGGAAAGTTGATTTATTTCGCAATTTATTGTATCTTAGCGGCTTCAATCGCCATATTCCTTGGTTAATAATAAGTAATGACAGGTACGGAAATAAACACCGATCTTCTTAAGGGAGGTATAGTTCTCATAGACAAGCCCTACGGCTGGACCTCTTTCGATGCAGTTAACAAAGTAAGATCAATTTTAAGAAGGCATTATGGCATACGCAAAATTAAGGTAGGTCATGCAGGCACACTTGATCCCCTGGCTACAGGACTGGTTATTATCTGTACAGGGAAGATGACAAAAGAAATTCACCATTTTCAGGCACTGGAGAAAGAATATATTGCTACTTTTGTGCTCGGGAAAACCACCCCTTCGTTCGACCTTGAAACCCAGGTAGATAAGGAGTTTGAAACATCACATATTACAGCAGAGCTTGTTGAACGCACCCTGAAGAAGTTCACGGGAGAAATTGACCAAATCCCCCCGCTCTTTTCGGCCAAGTTCATTGATGGAAAAAGGGCCTACAAGAGAGCCAGAAAAGGCGATGATATTGAACTACCGGCAGCACGAGTGACCATAAGGGAGATGGTTATTGAGCGTTTTGAACTTCCTGAACTGGAACTTACAATAGCCTGCAGTAAAGGAACATATATAAGGTCAATTGCCCGCGATATCGGTCTTGACATGAAAAGCGGAGCATACCTTTCAGCGCTCAGGAGAACAAGGATCGGAAATTATAATCTTTCGGACGCAGTTTCTCCGGATGAATTTGAAGAATTATTCGCATAAATCAAACAATTACGGCGTTATTACGTATAAATAACGCTCAGAAAAGACAAGTTAATAATGATCATGGAGAGAATGAAACTATCACGTTACAAGTACAGTTTACCTGAAAACCTTATTGCCAAGCACCCGTCAGAAAACAGAGATGAGTCCAGGCTGATGGTCCTGCACCGGGATACCGGGAAAATTGAACATAAGATTTTTAAAGATATAATGGAATATTTTGATGACCAGGATGTGATGGTTTTCAACAATACCAAGGTATTTCCCGCCAGGTTGCTGGGAAATAAAGAGAAGACCGGAGCGGAGATCGAGGTATTTCTCCTCAGGGAGCTTAACCGTGAACAACGGCTTTGGGATGTGCTGGTAGACCCTGCCCGTAAGATCAGGATAGGGAACAAACTGTACTTTGGAGAAGACGATATGCTTGTTGCCGAAGTGATAGATAATACCACTTCGCGTGGAAGAACACTGCGCTTTCTTTATGACGGCCCCTATGAAGAATTTAAAGACACACTCTATAAACTTGGAGAAACACCTCTTCCAAAATTTATACGCCGGGAAGTTGAACCGGAGGACAGGGAGAGGTACCAAACGGTATTTGCCAAGCATGAAGGGGCTGTTGCCGCACCTACAGCAGGGATGCACTTTAGCCGCGAATTACTTAAAAGACTTGAGATCAAAGGCATAAACTTTGCTGAGATAACACTCCACGTGGGTCTGGGCAATTTCCGTACGGTCGATGTTGAAGATCTTACCAAACATAAAATGGATTCTGAGAGGATCATTGTCGGCGAGGATGCTGTGAAAATAGTAAATGATGCAAAAGAAAAAAAGAAAAACATCTGTGCTGTCGGAACAACAGTTCTCAGGACACTTGAAAGCACCGTATCAACAACGGGCTTGCTCAAACCCTATGACGGCTGGACCAACAAGTTCATATTCCCGCCGTATGAACCAAGGGTGCCCAGTTCGATGATATCAAATTTTCACCTGCCTCTCTCAACAATGCTGATGATAGTTTCATCATTTACAGGATTCGATCCGCTGTTCAAGGCATATAAAGTTGCCATGAAGGAAAAATACCGGTTCGGCACCTACGGAGATGCGATGCTGATAATATAAAACTGCAGGAACAAATAGCTGCAGAATTAATTATTTCCCGGGATATGCCATGCAAGGTTATCCCGGGATTTTTGCATTTATGACCGCCTGATTTTTAAACTAATTCAAAACTCATGCGTTACCAATATTTATTTCTAACTTTCTACGGGATATATCATTTAACAACAGATTTTAATTGTCACTTTTTAATAATCATTAATAAATATTTCTATGAAAAGAATACTGTTTTCACTGTGTTTAGCTATTGCAGGCTTAACTTTTACCATGGCGCAAGTAACAGATGCCGAGGCTGATTTGCTTGATGTAGATGAAGAACTTGAAGACGGATGGCGGTCCGGCGGATTGTTTTCGCTTAGTTTTTCCCAGATTACTCTTACAAACTGGGCAGCAGGAGGAGAAAATTCGTTGTCAGGAAATAGTCTTGTCAGTATGTATGCCGATTACCGGCAAGGCAACCTCACCTGGAACAATTCACTCGATTTGGGTTACGGACTCCAGAAGCGGGAGGATGAAAATGCCAGGAAGACCGATGATAAGATCGACCTAGTTTCCAAAGTCGGTATGAGAGCAGCCAAAGACTGGTACTATGCGGGACTGGTAAATTTCAGGACCCAAATGACTGCGGGATATAACTATCCTGACGACACAACACCCATAAGTAAGTTTTTTGCGCCTGCCTATCTGCTCGGAGCCCTTGGTATGGATTATAAACCGAGTGATAATTTCACTCTTTTTCTTGCTCCCCTTACGGGGAAATTAACGATTGTTGCTGATGATGTCCTGTCAGCAGCAGGAGCCTTTGGTGTAAAGCCCGGAGAAAAGACATTGGGAGAGTTCGGTGGATACTTGCGGACCCAGTACAGAAGAAACCTTACAGAAAATATTTCTGTTTTGACCAAACTCGATCTGTTTTCCAATTACCTTGAAAAGCCACAAAACCTTGATGTTAACTGGGAGACCCTTGTAATGGCCAACCTGACCCGGTACATTACAGTAAGTTTTGCAACCCATCTTATTTATGATGAATCGGTTATGATTGCGTACGACTCCACTGACGACGGGATTGAAGATGCCGCAGGTCCCCGTATACAGTTCAAACAACTGCTTGGAGTAGGGTTTTCGTTCAGATTCTAAATATGTTTAACCCTTAATAACAGGTCATTTGTAACTGTAATGCAACCTTTCATCAAAAAACCCGGTCTTAATAAAAGTCCGGGTTTTTTGCTTAACGCCTATACTATC
>SKND01000425.1 GCA_007120695.1 Bacteroidales bacterium
AATCTCTGGATCAGATTGAGAAGGGTGCTTTTGCCGGTGCCGTTCTCGCCGAACACAGTCTTTATCTCGCCCCTTTTGAGCGTAAGGGAGATATCGTCAAGAAGTAGTTTCCTTCCGGGGAAACGGAAGCAAACATTGATAACTTCGAGAGTTTCTAATCTGGTGATCTGTTTGGCTGTTTTATCTTCTTCCGGGTTAAATTCCGGTTCACCCGATGAGATCTCGTATGTTCGTTCAAACGCAACGCGGGCGGACTGGAGCTGGATATTTGCGAAGGCAAGTGCTGCACAGGCTGGTATCACATTATTGGTAAGAGTGAGCAGTGCTATGAATTCGCCGGCCTGCATTGTATTGTTTAGCATAGCAGCTATTGAAACAGATACAACTCCCATAATCAGAATAATTCCCGTGATTTCGGTTATGGCATTCAATGATACCCCCGTCTGGCCCAAACAAAAGACCTGCTGCTGGAAGAAACCGTAAATGGTTTTCCCGGAATTCGCAAATTTGGATTCTTTGCAGGAACTCTTTATCGCCGGAATATTCTCAATAGTTGAGATGTAGTTGCTTTCATTTACGGCATGTGCTGCCATTGCCTTCTGCTGTTTCTTTTTTATGACCGGATGGAATATCCTTGCTATAAAATAGTAAACCGGTAATCCAATGGACAAGATAATTCCGGCCGGGGGATAATAGATAAATACTGCTGCCAGCGACACAATAAGAAGAAGCGCATTGATCAGTAATTCACCTGTAATATATGAGATTGTCTGCTGAATCTTCCCGGTATCATTCAGCCTGGCCACCATATCTCCGGTACGCCGGCTGTTGAAAAATGCAAGAGGCTGTCTCAGAAGCCGGGTGAAGAACTTGCCGATCATCCTTATGTTGATATCCCGGCTCTGCCTTATTATAAATGACTGCCTGAAATACCCGATGGCAGTCCGCGATACCAGTATCAAAAATATTAATATCGTTGCTATCACGATTCGCAGCACATCACCCGAAGGAATAAGATTATCTATTAGCGTTTGCGAATAAACAGCTATGGCAATGCCAAGTAATGAAACGACAACACCGGTAATCAGAATGGTCGTGAGGATGGTAGTGTCTTCTTTTATAATATCAAGGAACCAACTCAGTATCTCTTTTTTGCGTATATCTTTTTTAATAAAAATACCGTTTAGCGGTTTAAGTTTAAGAAGAGATTTTGAGATCCATATCTTTTCAAGTTCCTTTTCGGCCATCTCATCAACTCCCCTGGCTGGATCGCCGATCATGAATTTTCCGTTGCTGTAACCAAGCAGCACCAGGTAATGCTTGTACTTGCCTTCGATCGTAACATGCAGGATGACCGGGGCATCTAAACTCTTCAGGTGTTCAATACCGGCTTGCAAACCCTCAACCTCGAAGCCAGCCTGAGAAGCTGCCTGGTAGAGTCCCAGCATAGTTGTTCCCTGCCTGCTTGTCCCGCTTAGTTCCCGGAGCTTTTCCAGTTTCACTTCTCCACCGTAGTATTTTATTATATTATATAAGCATACAACCCCGCAATCGGACTGGTCATGCTGGGTAATGAAATCACTTTTTAGTTGCTGTAAGTTGCAGGTTCTTTTTTTAAACAACATAACACAGAAATATTGGTTTCAAATATCATTTTCCAAGTGCCTCCATGATCTCTTCAATTGTAGTATATCCTAAATTGGAAAAAATCAGGTTCCCTGATTCATCATATATAAGTAGTGAGGGAAATGCAAAAATTCCGAATTTATTACTGATCACCTCTTCAGTGACCCGGCCAGGTTTAATGCTGTGATAGTCAGCCAGTCTGTACTTATCTGCAAAAGAGGAGAATGTTTCGGGGTCATTTGCTGTAACCATAAAAACAGTAACACCGGCAAAAAGATCTATATTCTCAATAATAGCTTCGGTTTCTACATGGCAATAGTAGCATTCTGCATCAAAGAACATTAAAATGAAGGGACTTTTCTGAGTGGCACCGGATATCGTGTACGTTTTATTCCCCGAAAGGGTGATCTCCAGAGAAGTGAAATCGCTCCTGCTATCAATAACCCGCTTCTTTTCACTTATTCTGAAAATAAGGAAGCCCGCAACTACCAGAATAACAAATGAAAACAATGCAACTATGAATCTGCCTTTCACTTTATCCGGATACGGTACCGCCGCATACTGGTCTGACGATTCTGTTTGTCTGTCGCCTGATTTGCTAACAGGTGGATTAATACCGGGTTCTTTATGCATAGCTTATCATTAAATACATTACAAGGATTAACCACAAAATGATGGCTGTACCGTATGTGGCGAGGATCAGGGAAAATGAGCTGCGCAGGGGGTACCCGGTTACAGTATTGTAGCACCAGGTGAGGAGAAGGATATAGATTAACAGAAACAGGCTTATGCTTTGCAGAGGGACGTAGATATATGGTTTGTCAGCCGCCCCGGGTACCAGCGGGGCTAATGAAAGGAGGCTGATGTTCATGTCTTCAAGTGATTGTATATCTGAAATCAGCAGAATGCCGGTGGTGATGAAACTTGCAAAAAGATAAACCAGTTCGGCTACCATTGCCAATGCAAAAATCTGACGGAAGGTTAACCGGTGTCCGGCAACTATTGAACCCATTGACAGAAATGTGCCTATAAGTAGGAATTTTACTGCAAGTATTACCGGGATGCCGGCATAACTGAACCATTGCCATTTGTTTTTGAAACCAATCAGTTCATCAATAACATTGATACTTACCTGGCTTCCAAGGCTGTGGTAATATAATTCATCACGCATAATGTATTCGTTTACAATTATGGCTGACAAAAGGTAGAGCAGGCTGAGCAGGACGAAGAATTCGAGCTTGTTGTTTTTAAGAACTATATACCTGACGTAAGCCGCGAAGGAGGGTAGGGCCGATGCTGAGGTAGAGTTTGAGGCGGTGGAGTTGACCGGGCCTGATGCAGAGGTTGAGCTTGCGGCGGAGGAGTTGGTTGAGCCTGATGCAGAGGTAGAGTTTGAGGCGGTGGAGTTGACTGGGCCTGATGCAGAGGTTGAGCTTGCGGCGGAGGAGTTGGTTGAGCCTGATGCAGAGGTAGAGCTTGAGGCGGAGGAGTTGACTGAGCCCGATGCTTTGGTTGAGCTTGTGGCGGAGGAGTTGACCAGGCCTGATGCAGGGGTAGAGGTAGAGGCTTTTTTTTCCATTGCTTGCAATTAGGGTTAAACATTTGCAGTGCAAACTGGTTGTTGACGATCCGGTAGTTTTTGGGTCCAATAACACCAAAGGCGTTGGCCGGATCCGGCAACATACAGTGACAGACTGCTGCATTTTTTATTTTTGTTGCAGCATCTCAGGAAACCAAATTCTTTGATGCCTGAGTGATTGCTGCAACTTCTTAATTTAAGTTACAGCGGTTTCTGGCAGGATGCAAGATTTCAGGGAGGAAAAAAGTTGAACGGTTGGAATTTGTGTCTGAGTGGTAATTTTTAAAGTGGTAGTTTTATTTTAAAGAACAGTTTGACTGCTCTATTGTGCCACCAAAGTTATTATATCAGGTTAAGTTGGTGTTCCAATAACCGCTAATAGCTTGGTTTTTGGAAAGCTTATCAGTTTCTTCTTTTTTCAGTTGGATTTTTTTATTTCCTTGAACCAGAGATTCCAATGGTATTCCAAGGTACCTGTTTAGTAAGGTTATCATTTTTAATGTTAATGGCCTTTTACCGTTCATGACTTCTGAAACACGCGTTTTGCCACCAAATAATGGTGCAATATCAACTTGTTTAAGGTTCATTTGATCCATTCTGAACTTAATAGCTTCTATTGAATTTGGGGGATCAACCGGATGGTTGTCTCGTTCATATTTTTCTACCAGCAAGGATAAAAGCTCAATTTCCTCCCCCTCAAGACTATCAGGCTCAATGGGATTGTCTTTGCTGTTTATAAGACTGTAAATCCTTTCGCAAGCTTTTATGTATTCTTCTTCTGTTTTTAACAATTTAGCCTTCATATCTGATTTCTTTTGCATCAATTCTATTGTATTCCTGGTGTGTGCCGAACCAAACAATAAAAACCAACCCGAGTTTATATTCAATATCCGCAATTAATCTGTAGTTATTTCCTTTAATGTTAAATACTACCCTTTTCGAAGTGATTATGCTAGCATTTACATATTTCAATTTTAATTCATTTGTATTTTTCCAATTTGAATACCGTACTTCATATACCCATGCCTTTAAAGATTCTTCTGCCGGCTTGTATTTACTTTTCTTGCAATACTCAACCAGAGTTTTCTCTTTTATTATTCTCATTAATGCAAAGTTAATAATTAGTTACCAAATAGGGTAACTAATTAAGTATTTATTTTATCTATTGCCAAAGTTATTTAAAGAGCTAATTGATAATGAAATATTTGTTTTTGGCACTATCATAGGTTCGGTTACATAGGATTACAAAGGAACAGCAACTTCTTAATTTAAGTTACAGCGGTTTTTTGCGGGATGCAAAATTTTTGGGAGGAAAAAAGTTGAACGGTCGGAATTTGTGTCTGAGTGGTAATTATATCTGATTTCTTTTGCATCAATTCTATTGTATTCCTGGTGGGCACATTATAAAGCAAATATATCCCGCAGCTCTATGTTTGACAGTTCGCCAATCCATTTCTCGCCGGCAGCTACTGTAAGGTGTGCCAGGTCCTTTTTATCAGCCAGCATTGCATTGATCTTCTCTTCAAAGGTACCCCTTGTGATAAGACGGCATACCATCACGTTTTTATGCTGACCAATTCGGTAAGCTCTGTCAGTTGCCTGTGTCTCCACCGCCGGGTTCCACCACAGGTCGTAATGAACAACATGGCTGGCTGCAGTAAGGTTTAAC
>SKND01000359.1 GCA_007120695.1 Bacteroidales bacterium
CAGAAGTATGACTGTATTGATAGTCCCTGCTGCAACATCCAGTTCATCGGCAGCAAGCTCAAAAGCAACCGGATGAAGGTAACGGTAAATGGAATAGACAATAAAGAGTCCGCCAAAGAGCAACATTTCAGTAAAGATAAACAGCCACATGCCAATTTTTGAGGCTTCATCGTCACGGTGAATGTGGGTGTTTTCCGGTATATGTTCCATGATAATAATTCTTTAGCTGTAATCGTAGGGTCCTTTGGTGATATGGGGTATCTCATCGAAATTTTCGAGGGGTGGCGGGGATGGGACCTGCCACTCAAGGGTTATTCCTCCCCATGGATTCTGTTTAGCCTCTTCTCCATAAATGGCAGACTTAACCAGATTGGCGATAATTATTCCGGCCCCGGCAATAAGTATTATAGCTCCAAAAGAGGAGATAATATTCCCGCCGTGGAACACTTCTACATAGTCATAATACCGGCGGGGCATGCCGGCAATTCCGAGATAGAACATAGGTCCGTACAGGGTTACAAAACCGATGAAAAAGGTCAGCCAGCCTATGTTTGCCCAGCCCGCATCATATTGTCTTCCGAACACTTTTGGAAACCAGTAATGCATGGCACCGAAAAAGGCAAAACCTGTTCCGCCGAAAACGATGAAATGGAAATGTGCCACTACAAAATGGGTATCGTGCAGGTGGACATTGGTTGACAGGGCCCCGAGAACCAGTCCGGAAAAACCTCCGATCATAAAGACAAATATAAATGATACCGCCCAGTAAAATGGTGTTTGCAGGTTTATTGATGCCTTATGCATGGTTGATACCCAGTTGAAGACCTTTATTGCACTTGGTATTGCTACAAGAAAGGTAAGTATTGAAAATGTATACAAAGCCACTCCGCTCATGCCGGAAGTGAACATATGATGACCCCATACAAAATAACCGACAAATGCTATTGCAACTGTCGATGCAATAATCGCCTTGTATCCGAAGATGGTTTTCCTTGAGAATGTGGGGATTATTTCCGATATGGCACCCATAGCTGGAAGGATCATAATATATACGGCCGGATGTGAATATATCCAGAATAGATGTTGATAAAGTATTGGATCACCTCCCAGTGCCGGATTGAAAAACCCGATATTGAGCGTGCGTTCTGCAATTATCATCAGCAGGGTTACCCCTACAATAGGCGTTGCTATCACCTGTATCCAGGCTGTGGCATATAGACTCCATGGAAACAGAGGCATTTTAAACCAGCTCATACCCGGTGCTCTCATCCTGTGGATAGTTACAATGAAGTTCAGACCCGTCAGGATGGATGAAAATCCCAGAATGAAGGCCCCTGTAACGGCAGGCAGCATATTGGTCGGAGTCTGGAAGCTATATGGGGCATAGAAGGTCCATCCTGTGTCAGGCGGCCCTCCGCCGGTAAACTGTGATGTAAGAACCACAACAGCCCCAAGCATATAAAGCCACCAGGAGGTAAGGTTAAGTCTTGGAAAGGCCACATCTCTTGCACCTATCATGATTGGCAGGAAAAAATTCCCGAATACTGCCGGCAGACCCGGAATAACGATCAAAAAGATCATAATTATTCCGTGCAGGGTGAAGAAACCGTTATAGGTTTGGGGGCCCATTATATTTTTACCCGGGGAGATGAGCTCCATTTTCATCAATAATCCGAGAATAGCCCCGACAATAAAGAAGGTCATTATTGACCAGAGGTAAAGCAATCCGACCCGTTTATGGTCTGTTGAGAAAATCCATGCAAATATACCCCTGTACCTGCCTTTATATTGAAGGTAACTGGGTTCGCCGGATGGAGTGAGGTTTTCAGACATTTTATTACATATTTTTTATTGGATCACGGGAAATATTTGCTAAAATAAAAATTAACCTGTCATTTGTCCGCTCCCCTGAGTCTCCTGGTAACAGGCCTGATACTGAGTGCCAGCAGGAGGACCACTGAGAAGAATATGATTATTGAACCGACTATCTTGGTAATATTAAGCACATAGGTCTGCCCGGCAGGATCAAAGGAGTAGCAGAACTGCAGGATTTTATTGATTGTGGGCCCGACCTTTCCTTCCGAAGCTTCAAGTACAGCCATTTTGACCTCGAATGGCAGGAAATATATTCCGTTTAGATACCTGCTTATCTTTCGTTCGGGACTTACAACTATCAGTGTGGCGGAATGGATAAAATCATTTCCGGTTCTCCTGTACCTGAAACCTGTTGCATTGGTGAGTTGTGATATATTTGCACTGTCTGAGGTAAAAAACATCCAGTGCTCTTCCGCACCCTTGTTATTCATAAGGTAGAGATGATTGCGCTTTTTATCCACTGCCAGATCAGTTGTTTCCCTGGCATCGAAACTAATTGTAAGTACCTGATAATCCTCACCTATCACAAGGTCTGTCCTGTCAATCGCTTCGGCGATTCCTTCCATCAGGGGACTGCATATTCCGGGGCACCGGTAATAGACCAGGGAGATTATTGTCGGCTTGTCAATGATCTGCCCGAGAGTTACCGTGTCTCCGTTTTCGTTAAAGATCATTATTTCGCCGGGGATAATCTCGCCAAGTTTCTCGTCAACACCTATGATCGTCTCCTCCATCAATCCGCCCTGACTGTAAATATTGTTATGAAAAACCAGCAAAACGGCAAATAAATAAATAATTATTCTCATGATTATTGCATTTTTGATTATTCAGATGCTTTGGTCGACTTATTAATATTTACAATATCAGTTAGTTGTAAATATAAATTGCTATATACTGTAAGAGCTTTCTACAAAGAAAGATATGTAAATAAAATAAATTAAAACCAGAAACACATCTATAATTTATGATTTTTTGTAATTTATAATTATTACAAAAATAGAGACCAGTCAGATGCGATTTTGTTTAACTGTCTGGTCCGTTCATTTAATCCAAACATGTAAATTATTGTAAGGAATGGCAACGATCTGTTTTTTTATATAGTTTATTAGTGTAAAGATTATGTATATTCGTCAAATTTTGATAACCTTTCAGGGGGATCATCGTTAAATAGTCCGGAGTGTGGTATATATTGCCATCCTGTGTTTTTTATAAATAAATCGAAAAAATGAGTATACTATGAAGACAATCAGACTCTTATTGCTAATTTCCGGCGTATTTGCACTTTTGCTTGCTGCCTGTGAAAAGGACCCGATTGATGAGAGGAGGGAACAGGATCAGATGATCATAAACAATGATCTTTCAAGTCTCAGTCAGAGGGTTAACCTGATAGAAGGAGGCAGGCTAATGCCTGTTCTTCCTGTTGAGCAGGTGAGTCAGCTTAAAAGTATTAAATCGGATGAAGCCCCGGCAAAATTCCAGATATATCTTCGCGCCGAGGTTGATCCTCCCGTGCATGAGGGCAAAACACTGCAGGCTTCACATATTAAAATTGTCGGCAATAACGCATTTGTAACCTACAACCGTCAGGGACCTGAGTATCTGGGTGGCGTTGATGTGTTTGATGTTACCGATATCGAGAATCCGGTGCTGATTCAGAGCGTTGTATTCCCTGAAAAGGATATCAGTTCAATTGATATAGACGTTCAGGGGACTGGCAATAACAATTTTATTTACCTGACGGGTGCCTATAATCTTGAATATGATGATCTGGGACTGGAATCTCCGGCTGTTGTTGAGAGATTTATAGCAAATAAGTCAAACCAGTTCACACATCTTGAAGAACCCCGCCAGTTTAAGGATCTTCCCAGTTTTGCCGGTAATGACGTGAGGTATTACCATTCAGGAAACCAGACTGTTTTCAGTACTTCCGGCTCGGATGGGGGACTGACGGTGCTTAACCAGGGAATGAATGAGACAAAATATGTTTCGATTCCCTATGCCCGGTCAATAGACACCGACGGGGAGCACCTGGTGGTATACAGTGCCCGGGGAAATGAGCTTGTTGTGATGGATATGAATGGCAATTTCATTCGCGATATTACAACAGGAGGCGACCATTTTGATGATGAGGGCAAATATCTTGAGGCGAAGTCTATCGTAAGGCTTAAAGATAAGCTTGCATTTGTTGCTGCCGGTACCGGTGGGATGGAGGTGTATGATATTAACGGTGGCAGTAAAGTGGGATCGTTGCCGCGGCCAATTGAATATGAAACGGCTGATAGCCCATTGAATTATGTGACCAACGGAGTATCGGTAACTGAAGATTATATACTGGTGGCAAACGGCGGCTCAGGTGTTCATATAGCCGAGATGGATGAGAACGGATCCAATCCGGTGAGGTCACTCGGAAAGTTTATGTTTGAATATGGTACTTCTGCCAATTTTGTTGAAGCTTCGGGCAACAAGATATTTGTTGCAACCGGGAAAGGCGGACTCAAGATACTTGAGATTGTTGAACTTGAGCAGACTGAGCCTTGTGAAACCCTGTGGGGGAATATTGTGGAATTATTCCCTGAATCGACCAACATACACCACTCAACACATCCGGCAAATATTCTTGTTCAGGATGGTCAGCCCGGAACACTGGAGCTAACTGAAGACGGGCCGGTTTATATAACCTTTATACATAACGGAGCAGGGTGGCACAATAGTTTCGGTTACTATTATTACCATAAGGATGATGTGCCCGAATCTCCCGATAATCTTAAAAAGTCTTTAATATACCCTTATGTAAATAAAAATACCAACGGAGATGTGAGACAGCAGGGTGAAAGAGTAAGGCTTGGATCAGACAACAAAATCTTTGAAGAGGGCACCATAATAGGTTTCTATATTGTTGCCAAGGGGTGGGATACAGATAAAAAGGAGATGGTTGATGGTATTCATACCGTCTACACAACTCCCAAATTAAATGAAGATTGTGTCCGGAAGCATGTTCTTTTCCTGGAAGAGAGCTGCCTTGATATTGTTCTCGGCTTTGAAGACATGCTGGATGGAAGTGATGAGGATTTCAATGATATCATCTTTACCATTTCCAACGGAGACGATATGTGGGGTAACGAGCACAGCCAGTTTTTCGATAAGGAAGGGCTGGAGATACTCGCATTACCTGAAAACTGATTTATATATCTTTTATAATCTGCAGAAAGGTCGCCCCGCAAAACAGGGAGGCCTTTTTGCGTTTTATCGGGTAACTTCAGTTATTTTTACCATCAAATTCATCTTATGACAGAACTGGAGAAATACAGGGAACAGATCGATCTTATCGATAAGAAGCTGATCGACATTCTTGCCGGCAGATTTGAATATTCGGCACATATCGGAAATATTAAAAGAGATCGCGGGATTCAGATCCTGCAATCC
Source organism: Bacteroidales bacterium (assembly GCA_007120695.1). Taxonomy (GTDB): domain Bacteria; phylum Bacteroidota; class Bacteroidia; order Bacteroidales; family PUMT01; genus PXAP01. The sequence goes on from SKND01000359.1 coordinate 5,299, forward strand.
GACCGTTGGGATGATGTAATGGCTTCAAGGAAAGAGTATGCAATAAAGGCCGGGCTTTCTGAGCAATTTACCGAGGATTTCCTGCAGCTGGTCCACAGGGAGTCAATCCGGATCCAGAATGATATTGCACGAAATGGCCCCGAACCCTGAATGCTGTTATAACAATTGCAGTAATAATTCTGATGCCGGAGCAATTCTGAGACGGTCCGTTAATTATGCCTCCCTGACCGGGATAAAGCGGATTGCAAGTGACAATAAAACATACCAGGTTATAATCAGGGGAATTGCCGTTATGCCAATAAAAAGAAAAAGAATAAATGACGGTAACAGAAACAGGTACCTTATCTCATTTCCACCTGGTTTGAAATCTTTGAATTTGATGTTGAACATCGGTACCGGAATGACCATTAGAATTGACAATCCGGCGCTGACAGCAAGCAGAAACCATATATCCAGAAGCAGGTTGTGTATCCAGGGCGATTCTGTTGTAAAGAATATAAATCCGGCAGAAGCGATGAAAATCCCCGCAGCAGGTGATGGCAGACCCTTGAACATATCATCTTTGTCATCAGTTACGTTGAATTTTGCCAGACGGATAGCAGTGAAAATTGCTGGTAGAAATGCAGCGGACAGTATGAAGATTTCTCTTCCGGACAGGAGGTCTATGCTGAAGTAAGGGCTGCCTTCAACAAGAGCGATACTAAACAGCTGGTAAAGGATAAAGGCGGGTGCAACACCGAAGCTTACGATGTCGGCCAGGGAATCCAGTTCTTTCCCGAAATCAGTATAGGCATTGAGAAACCTCGCCGCCAGTCCGTCGCCAAAATCAAAAATTCCGGCAGCCATAATCATTAGTCCTGCAAGGGCTACATCATAAAAGCTCAGAAGTATGGCCAGGCATCCCGACATGAGGTTAAATATAGTTATAATGCTGGGGATACTTTTTTTCAGGGAATTTATCATTTTTTGATGTCTCTTTATTGAATATGTAATTGATCCTGCAGCTAAACTGGCAATAAATATTGCAAAAATAAGTTAAAAATGATAGTTTGCGCTGAAATAAAAGGGAATTGTAAAAGAGGAGAACATCAGTGTAGAATTTAAACTTAAGAATTGACGGGAATATTTAATATGCGAATACTTGCCATAATCCTGCTGAATTTTTTATCGGTCAGCATATTAGGACAGTCTGCAAAATACTCCAATGAGTTCCTTAATGTGGGTATCGGTGCCAGATCACTCGGGATGAGCAGGGCCTTTATTGCATCGGCAGATGATGTTACTGCCGGTTACTGGAATCCTGCCGGAATGGTCAGTATGCAGGGCAGGCATCAGGCTGCTCTGATGCATGCCCAGTATTTTGCGGGGATAGCAAAATTTGACTACCTGGGTGCCGGCACAAGACTTGATGATAAAAGTGCCCTGGGTATCTCAGTATTACGTTACGGTGTTGATGATATTCCTAATACCATTGATCTTATTGACAGTGACGGTAATCTGGATTATGACAGGATCAGCAGTTTTTCGGTGGCGGATTATGCCATGCTCCTTACTTACTCAAGGCAATCTCCCATTGAAGGCCTTGACATTGGAGGCAACCTGAAGATTATCCGGCGGATGGTGGGAGAGTTTGCCTCGGCATGGGGTTTCGGGATTGATGTCGCAGGGAGATACAGTATTGGTTCATGGATCTTCGGGGCTGTGCTGCGCGACGCAACAAGCACATTCAATGTCTGGCAATTCAATGAAGAGAACCTCTTAATAGAGGTTGGTGATTCGATTTTTAACAGGCCTCCTGATAATTCTCTGGAACTGACTATTCCACGGGTTTATCTCGGGGTTTCGAGAAGTTTTGAGCTAACCGGCAAGTTGTCTCTTCTTGCAGAATTGAATGCTTCTGTAGCTTTTGAAGGCAGAAGTGCAGCCATTCTAAGCAGCGGTTTTGCGGGAGCGGAACCAGTTGCCGGACTGGAGATTAACTACGGGAATCTGGTTTTTTTTCGTGCCGGAGTTGGAAATGTGCAGCGAATTACCGAATTTGGCGGGCAAAAACGTATTGTTGCAGACCCATCTGCGGGACTGGGGTTGCATCTAGGAAATTTTCACCTTGATTATGCAATGAGTAATATCTCTCCCCAGACAATTTCTTTGTATTCCAATATATTTTCAATCAAATATGTTTTTGGAGGAGAATAATCGTATTAATATGAAGATTGCTATAGATTTTGATGGAACTATTGTTGAGGATGCCTATCCGGGTATCGGCAAACCAATGCTGTTTGCCTTTGAGACCATGATAGAGCTGCAAAAGAAAAAGCATCAGCTGATATTGTGGACATACCGCTCAGGACGGGAGCTGGATGAAGCAGTTGAATTTTGCAGAAAGAACGGAGTAGAGTTCTATGCCATTAATCAAAGCTATCCTGAGGAGGTGTACGATCCTGAAACCAGCAGGAAGATCCATGCACATGTTTTTATCGACGACAGGAATATTGGGGGTTTCCCGGGGTGGAGCAGGATCTGGCAGATGCTAAATCCTAATACCGATTACATCGATGAGCAATACCATGATCAGGATAATGAAAAGTCAGGATTCTGGCAAAGGGTAATAGGTAAAAAAAGGTAAAGTAAAGGTAAATCAAATTTTGAACATCATAATTTTAATTTTGGCTGCAAATGCATATATCAAGGCTGCATAACTTCCTGATTGTAATGCTTGCTTTTCTTGTTTACACAGGTTGCGCCGATACGGCCAGGAATAGAAGTAATGGTGAAGAATCATTACGCGAACCAACATCCCCCGCCCGTCATGCAACACTTTCAGGCAGGATTGAACAACCCGCCGGGGGCCAGGTTTTTACCATTGGAGAGGATGTGAACTTTGAATTGAGTTTTAATAAGGATGCCGGCGATATTGTGTCTGTACAAATGACGGTTGATGGAAATGAAGCTGTCTTCTCAGGAGATATTCCCGGAGAAATTGTTTGGAACTCAGGGGGGCAGAAGACGGGCAGCAATCAGATAAGAATTGTAGCAGGATTTGAGGATGAGAGAACTGAAACATATTCCCTTAATATTGTACTAAAATCAGATATTGCTCCTGTGCGCTACAGTTACAGGATTTTAAACTCCTATCCTCATGATATAAGGGCTTTCACCCAGGGACTTGTTTATCATGAAGGGTTCCTTTATGAATCTACAGGGCAATACGGCCAGTCGACCCTCAGGAAGGTTGATCTTGAATCGGGCGAGGTGCTCAGGAGTTTGAGCCTCGACAGGGAATTGTTTGGGGAGGGCCTGTGTGTGCATGATGGCAGGCTTTATCAGCTGACATGGAAATCCAGGGTTGGTTTCATATACGATATTGAAAGCTTCAGGATGCTGAGCAGGGTTCATTATCAGACAGAAGGATGGGGACTGACAAGCGACGGGACGGACCTGATAAAGAGTGACGGGTCACATATTTTATACTACCTTGATCCTCAGTATTTCTCTGAAACAGGCAGGATCGAAGTCTTTGATAATAACGGAAGGGTTGATGGATTAAATGAACTTGAGTATATAGACGGTACAGTGTATGCAAATGTTTTTGGAACCGATGAGATTGTAATGATCGAACTGAAAACAGGAAGGGTTACCGGAATTATTGACCTGACCGGGCTGCTTGATCGCAGATACCACCATCCCAATCTTGATGTGCTCAACGGAATTGCATATGATCATGATAATGACCGGTTGTTCGTTACCGGAAAAAACTGGCCAAGACTTTTTGAAATTGAGATCGCTCGCAGGTAGATAAAGGCCATGCACTGCCGGTTGAGACCGGTCAGGCAGATTTTCCTACAAGAACACGAATACTTCCTGGTATGATATTAAATATGAAAGGACTGTGGCCAAGTGATTCACCGTCAGTTTCCAGGTGTATCAACGGGTCGGAGTCTATAACCACTGATTTGCCCCTGTAGGTTTCCACCATTGGATGCCTGTTGATAGTTCCGTTATATAGGCGTTTCAGATTGAGTATAACATCGTGTTTTTTGATCTTGTTAATGACCGTGATGTCGAACAGCCCGTCATCGGCCACTGCATCGGGCAGCTGCATCATGCCGCCACCGTTAAATTTGCAAATACCGATGCTGATATTGAAAACATTATTATTTATTTCATTGTTGTCAATTCTTATCCTTGTTTCTGTATAACGGTATTTCAGCAGGCTGATTATAATGCTTTTAAGGTATGCCAGGGGTCCCCCGCGGCCAGACTCCTTCATTTTGTTTGTCTTGCTTACAACAAGTGCATCAAAGCCTATTCCTGCAATATTGACAAAGTATCTGCTGTTTTCAACCTTCCCGTGATAGTATCTGACAACACCCGCATCCTGAATGAAGCTGTTGTTCAGGATAATTGTGGATACAGCCTCCGAATAATCTTTCGGTATATTGAACATGCGGCCCCAGTCATTGCCGGTACCCACGGTGATCATACCCAGTGAAATCTCATTTGTGGGGTACCTGGTTTGTGTAAAAATGCCGTTCACAACTTCGTTCATGGTGCCATCCCCACCTACTACGATCAGTTTTTTAAAACCGCTTTCAATATGTGATTCGGTTATTTCGATTGCATGTCTGGGTGCCCTCGTAAATATCGCTTTAAATGTAATTCCAGCCTTACGGAGTATTGATGATATCTTGTCCCAGTCTTTCTCCCCCTTTCTCTTTCCTGCATTAGGGTTGACTATCACGAGGTATTCGTTTTCCCTGCCAGTTGTCATTATTATTTAATGTAAAAGACTTCTGATATTCAGGTTTCAAACCTATGCTTTTTTTCTCTAATTGACAAACTATAAAATCAGACACTATTTATAAACAAATTTCTTCAGTGGGATAAAAATGTTCGAAAGACAGGGGGTTGCAAATGAGTCAATTCCAAAGCGAGTGTTGATAACATGTTGAAAAGCCCTGTTTCTTTGTTAAAAACTCACGAATAGCCTTGTTGTTCACATATCCCATTAAAGTTGTATTTTTGGTCATTCATGGAATAATTTTATTAATATTGTGCTGAATTTTAAAAAGTTTTTTAATGGCCAAAGTTATTGCGTTAGCCAATCAGAAGGGCGGAGTAGGAAAGACAACGACAGCTATAAATCTTGCTGCCTGCCTTGCGGTACTTGAGCAAAGAGTCCTTTTAATTGATGCGGATCCGCAGGCAAATGCCACTTCAGGAATGGGGTTCGATATCCGTACAATAAAAACAAGTATCTATGAATGCCTTATAGATGATCTGGATCCAAACGGCATCATTTTGAATACCGAAGTGGAAAAGCTTGACCTGATTCCATCACATATTGACCTGGTAGGTGCTGAAATAGAAATGACAAATCTGCCGGATCGTGAAAAGATACTGAAATCTGTAATAGCAAAAATTGAAGATAAGTATGATTTTATACTTATTGACTGTTCACCATCACTCGGACTAATAACACTGAATGCCCTGACAGGTGCAGATTCTGTCCTTATACCGGTGCAATGCGAATATTTTGCACTTGAAGGGCTCGGAAAACTGCTCAATACCATCAAGATCGTCCAGAGCAGACTGAATCCAAATCTTGAAATAGAGGGATTTCTGCTGACCATGTATGATGCCAGGCTCCGGTTGTCCAACCAGGTTGTTGAAGAGGTGAAGAAACATTTTCAGCAGATGGTTTTCGAAACGATAATCCAGAGGAATATCAGGCTCAGTGAGGCTCCGAGCTTTGGCAAGCCTGTAGTGATGTATGATATCAACTCTACAGGATCGGTCAACTACCTCAACCTGGCAAGAGAACTTCTGCAAAATAACGATAAGACAAAGATAAGCAATTCAGAAAAAGTAATTGAGTAATTACCATTAGATAAATACAAAAGAGATTAAACAATGGCCGCAAAGAAAAATGCTTTGGGAAGGGGATTGAGTGCACTGATATCGGAAGAAGAGCCCCGCAGCCGGAATAATAATCCTTCGGGTCATGATGAGATCAGCCTGGGGAACATCGAAGCTAATCCGTTTCAGCCAAGGACCAGGTTTGAAGAGGAATCTTTGCAGGAGCTTGCAACCTCAATAAAGGAGATAGGTATTATCCAGCCTGTCATTGTACGACAAAATGAAAACGGCAAGTACCAGCTTATTGCGGGAGAGAGAAGATTCAGGGCTGCCGGCATGATAGGGATGGAAACTATACCTGCCTACATTAGAAAAGCCAATGATCAGGATCTGCTGGAGATGGCACTCGTTGAAAATATTCAGAGAGAGGACCTTGATGCCATCGAGATTGCGATAAGCTACCAGCGTCTTATAGAAGAATGCCGTTTGACACAGGAAAGTTTGAGTGATAGGGTGGGGAAGAAACGGTCAACAATAGCAAACTATATAAGGCTGCTGAAGCTACCCGCTGAAATCCAGCTTGGGATTAAGCACAGGCAGATAACAATGGGGCATGCCCGCTCAATTATAAACATTGAAGATCCTGTAGAGCAGCTAAAATTATACAACAGCATAATTACCAATGATCTTTCGGTAAGAAAGGTTGAAGAAATTGTTAGAAACAAGTCGGCCGAAAAACCCTCCGAAAGTATAGCTGATAAGGGTAACGGCTCAAATCCTGAAGAGTATGGATCACTTCGTGATCATCTGGCGGGATTTTTTGGAGCAGATGTTGAATTCAGAAGAAATTCCAGGGGTAAGGGAAAGATTGTCATTCCGTTCGGTTCAAACGAAGATCTGGAACGAATTGTTGGCTTGCTGGACAAACTTAATACTTAAACACCTGCACGGTACGTTATTTAAAATTACCAGAATATGATCCGGTTTTGAATAATCTACTGCGTACCGTCATAATATTTATTTTGCTGCAGATTCTGCTGCTGACCGGCTCTCCGGACCTTTACTCCATGCAGGACTCCATTAATATTGATAATTCCGGCCAGATGGTTGATGACGGAAGGGAATTCCATCCCGATCCGCGAAAAGCCTCTATGTATTCGGCGGTTTTTCCGGGGCTTGGCCAGATATACAACAGGAAATACTGGAAAGTGCCGATTGTCTATGCAGGCTTTGCCGGTCTTGGCTGGTATATAAATTTCACTAATGATCAATTTGTAAGGTACCGGAATGCGCTTAATTTCCGGACTGACGGCAATCCCGATACCGTCGACGAGTTTGCTGATGATCTAAGGTATAACCAGGATGTTCTGGTGAGATTCAAGGATTATTACCGCAGGCAGAGGGATCTTACTTTTATTTTTACAACACTTTTTTATGCATTGAATATTATTGATGCAGCCGTAGATGCTCATTTATTTCAATTTGATGTAAGCGAGGATCTCGGAATGAAAATATCACCTTCATTTCAGGGCGGCGGACTGCCTCTTGCCGGCAGACCAGGGTATCATGCAGGAATGGGGATTAAATTCAGTGTAAATTTTTAATATATTTACAAAAAAATTGCCCTATGAAGATACTGGATGTAATAATTGCTGTGGCACTGTTCCTGACGACTATAAATGATGGATATGCCGGAATGGAAAGGGATACCTTGCAGGGCTTAATGCCGGAAGGTTATGAGGAGATCAACGATACGATAATATCTCTCCCTGAACCTGTTGCCGGTTTGTCGGACAGCATACCTGATATCGACGATCCGGTTGAGCTCATTTTTGAAAGCAACCTCGACAGTTTGCTTAATCTTTGGTATGTTAATAATGCCGCAAGGTTTAGCGGTGAGAGGCCTGTAATTGACAGCTCCGAATTCATTATTCCCGATTTCCCCGATTCAGTTTATATCGACAGGCTGAGCAAAATTCCTTCGGTGATAGATATGTCCTTTAACCGGGTGGTGAGGAATTACATCGATGTTTATACCAAGAACCGGAGAGAACAGATGGAAATGATGCTTGGTATGACTGAATATTATTTTCCCATGTTTGAGCAGGTTCTTGACTATTATAATCTTCCGATCGAATTGAAATATCTTCCTGTTGTTGAATCGGCACTCAATCCGCGGGCTGTTTCACGAGCCGGAGCAACCGGAATCTGGCAGTTTATGTTCGGGACTGCGAGGATGTACAATCTGACCATGAATTCACTGGTGGATGAACGCCGTGACCCTTATGCATCCACTCATGCAGCCGCCAGGTATCTCAGGGACCTTCATAAAATTTACAATGACTGGACCCTGGCTCTTGCCGCTTATAATTGCGGACCCGGGAATGTTAACAGGGCAATACGCAGGGCAGGGGGGTCAAGGAACTACTGGCAGATTTACTATTTTCTGCCAAGAGAGACCAGGGGGTATGTGCCTGCATTCGTGGCTGCTACCTATGCAATGAACTATCATGAGGAGCATGCTCTTTATCCGACTGGCATTGAATTACCGGTCTTTACAGATACAATAATGATAAACAGGGAGCTGCATCTGATGCAGGTGGCTGAGGTACTGGATATACCAATTCAACTGTTGAGGGACATCAATCCCCAATACAGGAGAGATATCATACCTGCCGGCAGCAGGTCGTATTCGCTGAGACTTCCGGTGACCTATGCCTCTAATTTTGCAGGTCACCAGGACAGTATCCATGCGTACAGGGCAGATCACTTTCTTAAAAAGGAAAATCTGACTGTTGTGCCAGGCCGGGCCGGCACTGCTCCTGATCCACCGCCTGGTACGACGCAGGTAACTTATACAGTAAAATCAGGAGACAATCTCGGGTTTATATCCGAATGGTATAATGTCGGTTTGTCAACTCTGAGGGCATGGAACAGCATCAGCGGAAACCTCATAAGGGTTGGCCAGCGTATTGTGGTTTACGTTCCGAATAACCAGGCCGATTATTACAGGGAAGTGAACAACCTGAGTTTTGCAGAGAAACAGGCACGGATTGGAAGAACCCCCACAGTAAACCAGCCTGCCGCAACACTTTCGGCCGGCGAGTCGGGAGAATACCTGTATTATACTGTCCGACAGGGCGACACTTTGTGGGAAATTGCCAGGCGATTCCCGGGTGTTAGCGACAGGGATATTTTGAGTTTGAACAGACTTAGCAATGCCAACAGGATCTATCCAGGACAGCAGCTCAGAATAAGACCGGCAGATTGAAGCAACTCCCGTTAAAGGGGTAATCAAAAGAAGATCATATGCAGAAAGGCATTGAACCCTTTAAAGTGTTTTTATTCTTTCTTGCCCTGTTCTCAATACTAGCTTTTATTTCTGTGTTGTTTCCTGACGATGGAATAAGAATCGGCAGGAATATCCATCTTCACTTCCCGGGCATAGACGAGCTGTTTAGTGACGATAGACCTGAATATGCCGATATTTCATATCTTCTTGATGTCTACCATGATCAGGAATTGACTGATGCCGGACAGCTTGAAGCCGGCGATTCTGCAGTTGACGCAACCGTAATAGTGCCGGTTGAAGATACCACTGACGGAAAGTTGAATATTTTCGATACCATGCCGGCTGATGAAGATATGATAAGGGGACTGGTTTTTCCGGTACAGTATCCTCCTGGTGATGATACCGGCCTGAACCGGTTCTACGATGAACTTGCCTCGGTGGATAATGGAAGAGGATCATTGAGGATAATCCATTACGGCGATTCACAGATTGAGAATAACAGAATTAGCTCATCTTTCCGGAACCGCTTGCAGATCAGGTTCGGCGGTTCAGGTACAGGAATGTTCCCGGTTATTTCCCCGGTACCCCATAATGCTTCGGTACAGGTTATACCAAGGGGTAACTGGAGCAGGTTTACACCGCGGGAAAGGGGTCCGGACAATGTTGGTGACAACCGTTTCGGCCTCCTGCTGTCCTGGTCGTCTTTAAACCCTGACGGTGATTCAGGGGTTGACGGCTCGTTTACCCTGCGACCCACAAATCTTGGATATAGCCGGTTGCGCCGGATGGATGAGCTTACGGTATTTTTTGGATATAACAGTGAGCCTTTTACAATGGAGCTTAATTCGGACACCAGAACAATTGATGCCGAGTTATACTTTCCTGCTGATTCACTCAGGATAGCCAGATGGACTCTTCCGGAAAGCAATTCTGAGTTCACGGTGCATATAAGGGGTGCGGGGAGTCCGAGAATATTTTCAGTTTCACTCGATGGTCATTCAGGAGTTGCCGTCGATAATGTTCCCATGCGCGGAAGCAGCGGTCTTGAATTTTCGGCCACCGATCCTGAGATAATGGGGAAAATGCTGGACACTCTTAATGTGAGGCTGTTGCTGTTGCAGTTCGGAGTCAATGTTGTACCGCATGTTGTTGAAGATTATTCATATTATGAGAACTCTCTTTACCGGCAGCTCGAATATTTCAAAAGAGTTGACCCTGACCTTAACATTATTGTTGTCGGCGTATCGGACATGTCCAGAAGGGTGCCTGGCGGGTATTATGAATCATATCCAAACATCGAACTGATACGGGATGCGCAAAGGAATGCAGCATTCAGGGCAGGATTTGCGTTCTGGGATCTTTATGAAGCAATGGGGGGTAATAATTCGATGCCATCATGGGTTCAGGCAGAGCCTCCGCTGGCCCAGACCGATTATATCCATTTTACTTTTCGTGGATCGGCCCTTGTAGGAGACCTGCTTTACAATTCTGTTTTAGCCGGTTATGAAATGTATCTGAAGGAAAGAGCCCGCCCATGAGCCGGATATAGAGCAGTCAGATAATTTGTGTAACGAACAAAAGTATCCAGATGGATCTTATTTCAGGCATATTAACCTATTCCGAAGATTCGCCGATGCTTTTCACCAGGCTCTATTTCTGGGGATTTTATTTTGTTTTGCTTCTATTCTACAGCTTGGTTTACCG
>SKND01000169.1 GCA_007120695.1 Bacteroidales bacterium
AGACGATGCCTGTAAAGATTGCAGTTCATGCAGTGTAAAATGCCTGCAGGGTTTTGATGTAGCAGAAAAGATAAAGGACATAAACCGGATCAAAGCTGTTCCAAACGAGTTCCTTGCATAAACTGCTCAATATCGTTTGATGGAAATTTATGATAAGATACTGAGCCTGGTTGGTGCTTCAAAGAAGAATTTTGAACCCGGGGCAGCTGAACTGACAAAATTGTCAGAGTGGTTCAATGATCTCGACCCGAAGCTGGTAAATAAAATCACTAATTCACTCACCTCCACGGTTTATCAGAAAGGAGAATTCCTTTTCAGGGAAGACCTGCCGGGTGACGGGCTTTATATAATTGTTGAAGGCAACGCGATAATCAGATCAGGCTCTGAGGTACTGGATATTGCAGGGCCGGGAACGGTAATAGGTGAGATTGCAAACCTGATGAATGTACCCAGAACTGCAACGGTCACCGCCTGTGAGCAGGTAAAGGCATTGAGACTGTCGTCAAAAAGTATTGCAAAGCTGATGAAAGAGTCGGCCGGGATCGGTCAAAGACTCTGGAAAATTGCCGGTTCAAGGTTCGTGATCAACTACCTTAGCAAGACATCCCCTTACAGTAAATGGGAAAAAGAGAGGCTGAAAAGCTGGGTGGAAGCTGGTGAGGTATTGTTTATGAAAGATGAAGAGAGTCTCGAGCTGGTTAACCTTACCGGTGTTCTGCTTAGCGGTGAGGTATTTATAACAGGCAGGAACAATCCCATTGCCGCACCCGCAATCCTTTTTGCCCCGGTTGTATATGTCCGCCGGCACGCGATAATTTATACCTGCAAAAAATCAGGTTAACTTCCTTTTGTCGATCACTCTTTTAGCTTTCCCCTCAAAACGCTCAATGGTTTTATGCTCAACCAGCCTGACATCAACACTCACTCCCAGGGTGCTCTCCAGGCTGCTGCTTATCTTCTTGCGAAGTGATTCCAGTTGCCCGATACGGTCAAGGAAAAATTGCTGGTCCACTTCAACCAGTACCTGCAAAACATCCATATTGTTTACACGGTCGATGACCAGCAGGTAGTGGGGACTGGTTTCACTGATCTCAAGGAGAACCGATTCTATGGTTGAAGGGAATATGTTTACACCCCTGATTATCAACATATCGTCACTTCTTCCCGTGCACTTTTTCATACGGACCAGTGTCCTGCCGCATTTGCAGGGCTCATAATCCAGACTAGTCAGGTCCCTTGTCCTGTAACGTACCAGCGGGAGGCCCTCCTTTGTTACAGTGGTAAATACAAGCTCACCCTCCTCTCCTTCATCCAGTGGCTTTAAAGTAACAGGATCAATTACCTCAGGCATGAAATGGTCTTCGTTAACATGCAGGCCCTCCTGGAACAGGCATTCACTGGCCACACCGGGTCCTATTATTTCGCTGAGCCCGTAAATATCAATGGCTTTTATCCCGAGCTTAAGTTCTATTTCCCTCCTCATATTTTCGGTCCATGGTTCAGCACCAAACACACCGGTTCGAAGCTTTAGTTTCTTACGGTCAATTTTTAACTCATCAATTGATTCAGCCAGGTAGAGTGCATATGAGGGAGTGCATGCAATTACAGTTGTGCTGAAATCCTGCATGATCTGAAGTTGCCTGGCAGTATTTCCTCCTGATACAGGGATAACTACTGCACCAAGTTTTTCGCCTCCGTAATGCAGACCGAGTCCGCCTGTAAACAATCCGTAGCCATAAGCGATCTGGATAAAATCATCCCTGCTGACCCCGGCGCATGATAATGTACGGGCCACTACCTCCGACCAGGTGGCGAGGTCCTTACGGGTATATCCGACTACCGTGGGTTTTCCGGTAGTTCCCGAACTTGCATGAAGCCTGATAATTTCTGAGGTAGGTAATGCAAACAAACCAAACGGGTAATTATCCCTCAGGTCATCCTTTGTGGTAAAAGGCAGCTTATGAAGGTCCTCCCGGCTTCTGATATCATCGGGACCAAGACCCGCAGCCTGCATCTTTTCACGGTAATAGGGCACATTAAAATAAACCCTTTCAATTAGTTCACGCAGTCTCTCACTCTGCAGGACCGACATCTCATCCCTGGTCATGCATTCATTGGTTCTGTTCCAGATCATAATATCTGTTTGAATGTTAATACCATGCCTGTTTAAAAATCACTGATCTGACTTCCACCAAGCAATTCCATATTGTGCCTGCCTATTGACTCAACTGCCCGGTCCGTATCCTCGGTTCTCAATATAATGGCAGCTTTATCACCCACAGAAAATGCGTATATATACTCGATACTTATACCCTCATCTGAAAGAATTTTCAATGCCCTGGCAAATGAGCCGCATTCTGAAGGAGTGGCAATGCTGATAACATCAACAAGATTGGCAGAAAATCCTTTCTGCTGCAAAATTCTGTAGCCCTTTTCAGGATCTGAAACTATCATCCTGACTATTCCGAATTCTGCGGTATCGGCAATTGTAAGGGCTTTGATATTGATGCTCTCTTCACCCAGGGTGCCCAGGGCTTCTGCAAGCCGGCCGGACTTGTTTTCCAGAAAAATGGACAGTTGTTTTACCAGCATAGTTTTATGATTTTGTTTTTCTCACTTCAATATCCTTATCCTTTGTGGTGTAACCCTTTTTACTGATCAATATCCGTGCATCCACAACCGTAACTTCGCTGCCGTGTCCGATCAGGGGATTCAGGTCAATCTCACTTATCTCAACTGCAAACCTCAGCATAGTAGACAAATGTACAATAATACCAGCAAAAAGATTCTCATTAATACCGGGTCTGCCTCTTGTTCCTTCAATTATCTTATAACTTTTTACAGACCTTATCATTGAATAGGCTTCAGGATATGTTAGCGGAGCCAGTCCTGATGAAACATCCTTCAGCACCTCCACAAATATTCCCCCCGGACCGCAAAGTATAACATGCCCGAATGCCGGTTCATATTTGGCCCCGATGAAAAGCTCCGTACCCGAAAGCATCTTCTGCACAAGTACAGCCGTGGCACCCTGAATGGCCATCAGCCTTTGGAATTCTGCCTCCAGATGCTGTTCTGTGTTGATATTAAGAACCACACCATTGATATCAGATTTATGAACAGGCCCCACCACCTTCATTACCAGCGGATAGGATATCCTGCCTGCTACTTCAGTAACTTCATCGAGTGTTTTGCAGACCTTCTCATAGACAGTGGGAATTCCGGCAGCATGAAGCAGGTCCTGCACCAGTTGCGGAGAAGCAAACCCATCGGGAGCATCAGCTATCAGCTCACGGATACGTTCAATGTTAACACCGTCCATCATGATCCGTTCCTCCGCCGGTGCAGGTGTTGAATATACCTTTGATACGGCACGGCCAAGCAGCACCTCATCCGGAAAATTGATATGGCCCTTTGAAAGAAAATACTCGACTTCCCTGCGTGCAGTGAAAAGAGACGGCAATACAGGAAATATCGGGATCCTGCAACTGACCATCTTCTGGTGCAGAACCTCATACGCATCAAATACATCGTGCAGGCCGGTACTGCCGAATATTACCATAATAGCATCAATATTGCTGAACTTCTTCTCACAATAATCAATTACCAGACCCAGCTGCTCAGCAGAACCGGTGGCGAGAAGATCTATCGGGTTGGAAACTGATGCCCCCTCATTCAGCATTGACAGCAACTTCTCACTCTCCTTCCCTTCTATTTTAGGGATCCTGTGCCTGCCATCCGACAAGGCATCGGTGAGCATCACAGCAGGGCCCCCGGCATGCGTCACAATAGCAATGTTTTTTCCTTTTATTTCCGGATGCAGCAGTACCGAAGCAACGGTTATAAGCTCCTCCCGCCCAAAGCACCTGATAATCCCGGATTTCCTGAAAAGCGCATCTACAGCAAGGTCAGAACTTGCCAGTGCACCGGTATGGGAAAGTGCTGCCCTGCTTCCGGCCTCTGAAGTGCCCGATTTAATGGCAGCTATCTTGCATCCTTTCCTGATCAGTGATGATGCATGCTTTAGAAGCTTGTCAGGGTTATCAATACTTTCAATATAAAGAAGTTTGACGCGGGCTGATGTTGCCTGGTTATAGCTGTTGTCCATATACTCCAGCAGATCTTCTACTCCGAGCTGTGCGCTGTTACCCACCGAATAAACACCCGAAAATTTCAGGCCTTTGGGCAGGCCTGATTCCATTATGAAGACAGCGGTTGCACCAGAACCGGAAATAAAATCGACCCCATTGGGATCCATCTTTGGTATAGGCGAGGTAAAAACACTGCTGTGATGCCTGTTCATGATACCTATACAGTTCGGACCTATAAGACATGCACCCGCAGAATTAATAACATTCACAATCTTCTCTTCAAGTATGGCTCCCTCTTTGCTCTCCTCTGAAAATCCGGCTGAGAGAATGATAAAGGCCTTTGCATTTTTTCTGCCTGCAAGGACCTCAACCATTGGTAAACAATGCCTGGCGGCAATCGCAAGGACTGCCAGATCAACATCAGGCAATCCTTCCGGATCGCGAAAACTTTTAACCCCCTGCACCAAATCCTCTTTTGGATTAACCACATACAGCTCTCCTGTGAAACCGCTGTCAATGATATTTTTCAGTACTTTCCCACCGGGTTTCCCAATATCATTTGATCCTCCTGCTATAACAATGCTCCGTGGATTTATGAGTTTTTCATTGATCATACCATCTCTGTTTTTGATATTAACATACTATCTGTTGCATATTTTCCTGTAGGCACAGTATTTACAAACCTCCCTGTCGCCTACCTGATCAAACGGTAAGAGCGGATTAAAAAGATCCCCCGCAAGAAGCCGGAGATGACTTATGAACTCTTCCCTGTACT
>SKND01000244.1 GCA_007120695.1 Bacteroidales bacterium
AAAGAGGAGAACTGGCCCTGGTAAGGCCCGACAAGGGAAAATTTGATATTGTCAGCCAGACATCCGTCACCATCGGCACCGAAGAACATTTTACCCATCCTGTAATATATAACGGGAGGCTTTATGTCAGGCACGGAGATGCCATGATTGTCTATAATATTTCCGGATAGATCGTTACCGGGATTATCAGAGGTTTTTTAGCCCACTTCATTGATATAATCAGTGCATGTTTCCCTACCTCAGAGAATTATGAGGAGATTCTTAATTCAGACGGGCTGCTGCATACCCGTTTATGCCATTTTCAATGAACAGGACCGTGCTGATGAAATATACCTACACCTTTATTTTATGATA
Organism: Bacteroidales bacterium; assembly: GCA_007120695.1. Taxonomy (GTDB): domain Bacteria; phylum Bacteroidota; class Bacteroidia; order Bacteroidales; family PUMT01; genus PXAP01. Next base: position 355 of record SKND01000244.1, read on the forward strand.
AGTCATGCTTTCGCCAGCCGGGAAGTCTCATTTATCTTGATTATAAACGATAAAATAACACCATACTCAACGCCGGTCCTACAGGTAAATCAATACCCAATTTTAATCCATTATCATATGCGGACTTTTTATCTTCAAAACCTGCCAGCTTGAAGAAAACTCCACCATCCAGCGCAATCCCGAATTTTCGGGATATATTCATTTCTCTGCCAATGCGTGAATTGAAATATATCTCCTGGGAAATTATAGAAGTCGATTCAAAGTAATAATAATTTAGCCCACCTCTGACAAACCAGGGACGCCTTTCCGATAATTCGGTTGATCCTCCGAAGTGGCTCAGGATATCGGCAGATATAGCATAATTACTTCTGTTGTTTTCAGGAATGAAACCTGCACTCAATCCCAGTTGTGTTTGAGTAAACTGATACCTGATACCAGTGTGCAGTAATTCCGGAACGCCAGCTCCCCAAATTACAATATAGTTATTTTGACATAATCCATGAGTACCTAAAAGCATCAGCCCAATCACAATGGTGATATACGGTAGATTTAAGTTGCTTCTACAGCGAAACAGATTACATATCATAGATGTCAACTCTGGTTGAATTTGCAATAAGACAGTTGAACATGACCAATCGAATCAAATCAGTCATCACAAGCATTTCTGCTGATTAAATGCGCAGATTATAGTGCATATTTTATATTACGAAGATATGTCGTCTGTCCTATCATAACTGTGTAATTTCATTGATTGAATAAAGTTGCAAATTTGTCATCCACTCCTCCTCTCTGTAATCAGATATTGATGTTCTAATAGCCAGGGAAGGGGAGTATTTGTGACACGTCCGAAAATCAATATCGCCCCTGGCTCCCAATATACCAACATCGGCAATAAACAATTTAAAGGCACTAATATCTTCATAGGCTTTGAGAGGAATACCTGGTTTTGAAACCCTGCACACTTTATTCACCAATCCACAATCAACTAACCATGACAATGCCAGCTCATAGTCTTTCGCTCTGGACCCTTTTTTAATGCTCCATAGATGAATTTTCTGTATTCTTTCATTAATTGTGCCGGTATCGATACATTTATTCATACGACTTTATGTAATATGTTGCACTATTGCGTATGACTTTGTGTATTGAAACCTGTTTAAGCCATTTTCCCGGAAAGTAAAAAAAGTTATCTGCCCCCTGTCAATAATATTTATCCATTTGGTTACATTTTAGATAATTTCATCAATTAATTCCGGATTTTTAACTCATTTTATTTTAATTTAATCTAATTTAGCTTTGAAATTTATTGAACGGCTTAATCTTAGCTATTTAATAAAATGCATTTCACTTATCAGGTTAATACACCTTTGATGTGAAAATAAAATTAGCCCCCAGGAGATGTTTTTACTTCGGGAAATCGACCGGTTACCGGGGTATAATTAAAATCAGCATTGCAATATCCCTTATTATGACAGGGGTTATCTCTGCTGATTCCCAGGGAAAGGAAATTTATATAATTCAAAGGCTGAACGGGCCCGTGACTATAGATGGAAGAGTGGATGAGGATGCCTGGAAAAGAATCACACCTCTGCCAATGGTAACCCACTCTCCTGTATTTGGCAATAAGGTGGAAGCCGGCACGGAAATAAGGATAACCTACGATGATGATTTTTTGTATGTCAGTGGGATACTTGATATCGATCCTGCAAAAATAACGGCACCAACATACAAGAGGAACGCACTCGGCCCACATTTTGATCATATATCGATTATACTCGATACTTTCAGAGATAATGAAAATGCTCTCTGGTTCACGGTTTCTCCAACGGGAGCACGGACTGATGCAGTTATTAGCAATGATGCTCAGGGTTCCGGATTTATCAGCACTTTCTGGGATACTATCTGGGAAGCAGAAACTGAAATAACTGATTCCGGCTGGACCGTAGAGATGCGTATCCCCTTCAGTAGTCTCCGCTATGAAACATACGATAACAATGCCGAAATGGGCCTGATTGTATTCAGGCAAACAGCACATAACATGAACATGGAAATTTTTCCGGCAATACCACCCCATTGGGGAATGTTCAGTTTTATAAAACCTTCACAATCACAGACGGTGTCTTTTGAGAACATAAGTAACAAAAAACCTTTTTATTTTATTCCATATCTTCTGGGAGGAACTGACCGGGCCCTGGTCCCGGACCTGCCTCCCGGAGAATTCCTGCATGACACCGGTTTGACCTACGATGCCGGGTTTGACCTGAAAATTGGATTAACAAACAATACTACGCTTGATCTTACTGTCAATACCGATTTTGCCCAGGTCGAAGCTGATGATCAGCAGATAAACCTGACAAGGTTTTCATTGTTCTTTCCTGAAAGGAGACAGTTTTTCCTGGAAAGAGCATCGGTATTCAATTTTTCATTCGGGAACTTTGACAGGCTCTTCCACAGCAGGAAAATTGGCCTATACGAGGGGCAACCTCTCAGGATACTGGGCGGATCAAGGATGATTACCCGTACGGGTGGCTGGGATATCGGGCTACTGTCATTGCAAACTGCCAGTGCGTTTGAACAACCGTCGGAAAACAACAGCGTAATAAGGTTGCGCAGGCAGATGTTCAATCCGCAGTCATATGCCGGGGGTATGGTTACCAGCCGTATAGGCACTGACGGGAGTTATAATGTTGCGTATGGAATGGATGGAATATTCAGGTTATGGGGAGACGACTTCCTGAATTTCAATATTGCACAGACAAGGGACAGCGATATCAAATCTCCGGTTTTAAGTGAAAACTCCCTGCGGCTAAAGGCGGGTTTGGAACGCAGGAAGTTTTCCGGGGTTAGCTTCGACCTGAATTATCATTACTCCGGCATTGATTATAACCCCGGAATGGGATTTCAGCTCAGGCAAAATTACATGCGCTTCGGCGACAGGATATCGTACGGGTGGCAACCTTCGGCAGATTCACCTCTTCAGCGTATAAGACTATCGGCCAACAGCTCGGTTTATTTGAGCAATCTTACCAGGGAAATCGAAACATCCGAAACCGGTCCCTCGCTTCAGGTTGACTGGAAAAGAGGGGATATGGTAATGCTGGAGGGAATTTTCGTAACTGAAAATATACCGGCAACTTTCAGCCTGTCGGCCGATGTGGAAATACCGGCGGGATCATACCACTATCCAACAACGTCTTTAATGTATCAGACTCCGATTGGAAGATCGTTGAGATCTGCTATTACAGTGGGGGCCGGAGGATTTTTTGATGGCAGGCGACTTACAATTGGCGTTCAACCCTACTGGAGTCCTTCCCGGGTGGTCGACCTTCAGTTGTTTTACCAGCTAAACAGGATTGAATTCAGGGAGCGGGCCCAGGAACTGACAGCTCATATTGCACGGTTCAGAGCTGAATTCACCTTTAACACAAAAGTGACTTTCGCCTCCTTTATTCAGTACAACAGCGCGAACCACCTGGGAGTTATCAATGCCCGGTTCAGGTATAATCCGCGTGACGGAAATAATTTCTACCTGGTATTCAATGAGACCCTTAATTCCGACCGGACTGCCGCATATCCGGTAATGCCGTTTTCAATGAACAGGACAGTGCTGATGAAATATACCTACACTTTTATTTTGTGATAAGGTTGGAAAGTTGACAGTTTAGACTGCTGACAGATTATAAATAAAAGTAGAGACAAGTAACCACTTAAAAAAACGGAGCGAAACCGGAAAGCCAAACGAGTAGGAAACTAAAAAATAAAGTATTATGAAAAAAGGAATGATAAAAGTAAGTGTGTTGTATCCAAATGGAGATGGAAAAACATTTGACATGGTTTATTATTGCAATAAGCATGTGCCTATGGTTGCAGGATTATTAGGCGACTCAGTAAAGGGTGCAACTGTTGAAAAAGGATTGGGAGGTGGTGCACCAGGGTCTCCGGCGCCTTATGCAGCAATGGGAAACTTGTATTTTGATACGGTTCAGGCATTTGAAAATTCATTCGGTCAAAATGTTGATAAAATAAGGGTTGACTTGCCCAACTTTACAAATATCGAACCTGTCATTCAGGTTAGTGAGGTACAGATATAAATAAGAAGGCAAATACAAGCCAAATGAAGCGTTTCATCCGCAAACTGAACACACTATAATGGAATAAAGTATCGTGGGAGAATCATCGGAGGAAATGCGCTTCATCATTTATTTATGCTTTCGATCAGTGGACACACCAACAATCCTGGGCAACACTCCGGGCAATTTTGATGAGTTTCTTGAGTGATTTGACCGGACACAGGCAAGGTTCAAAGTTTGAAACAGATCTGCATTCTGTTCCCCGAAAGGGTGGATTTAACCTGGTTAACATTTATTATCTCTAAGGATGTTCGAAATTCCGGATTAATTTCAGGTAAATTATTGCTGTGAGTATTGCAATTCCAAAGCTTAGAAGGGTGCCGATAAGTATGTATTCTGTCAGCTTCCGGTCCTTTGATTCTTTCAGATC
>SKND01000432.1 GCA_007120695.1 Bacteroidales bacterium
ATGCCATGCTGGATGCTGAGAAGGCCATGGTCAGATTTCTGAACCTTATGGCCGCCGAACCGGATATTGCAAGGGTGCCTGTTATGGTAGATTCATCCAAATGGACTGTACTGAAGGAAGGGCTGAAGTGTTTACAGGGAAAAGGTATTGTTAACTCTATAAGCCTGAAAGAGGGAGAAAAGCTGTTTCTGGAACAGGCAGAGTTCATTAAAGAGATGGGAGCAGCCGTTGTAGTGATGGCTTTTGATGAAAAGGGCCAGGCCGACAGCTATGAAAGAAGGATTGAGATCTGCAAACGTACCTATGACCTGCTGGTTGAAAAAGCCGGTTTTCCCCCGCAGGATATTATTTTCGACCCCAATGTGCTGACAATTTGCACGGGAATGGAGGAGCATGACAACTATGCTGTTGATTTTATCAAAACGGTTCAGTGGATCAGAAAAAACCTGCCATATGCCAGCGTGAGCGGAGGTATATCAAACCTCTCCTTCTCCTTCAGGGGCAACAGCATCGTCCGCGAGGCAATGCATGCAGCATTCCTATATCACGCCATCAGGGCAGGTTTAAATATGGGAATAGTCAATGCCGGGGCACTGATGGTATACGATGAAGTGCCTGAAAACCTGCTCAAACTGGTTGAAGATGCAATTTTCAACCGCAGGAAAGACTCAACATTAAGGCTCCTGAAGTACACTGAACAGATGGGCAGTCAGGATGAACAGAGTATTAAAAAGGGTGCGGAGTGGAGAAGCAAACCGGTAAAAGAAAGGATAATCCACGCACTGGTTAACGGACTGGACGAGTTTATTGAAGCAGATGTTGAGGAGGCCCGTCCGGGTTTCAACAGATCCCTTGAACTTATAGAAGGACCACTGATGGAGGGAATGAATGTTGTGGGAGACCTCTTCGGCGAGGGCAAAATGTTCCTTCCGCAGGTAGTGAAAAGTGCCAGGGTAATGAAAAAGGCGGTTGCGTACCTGCAGCCGTTTATAGAAGAGGAAAAACTTGAAGGAGATACACGCAAAAATGCCGGTAAGGTTATTATGGCAACGGTTAAGGGGGATGTTCATGATATAGGCAAAAATATTGTTGGTGTTGTTCTTGGATGCAACAACTATGAGGTTATTGACCTCGGTGTAATGGTTCCTGCCGACACTATTCTTGACAGAGCGGTTAAGGAAAATGCCGATGTAATAGGGTTGAGCGGATTGATCACTCCATCACTGGAAGAGATGGTAAATGTGGCAAAGGAGATGCAAACCAGGGGCATGAATACCCCGCTGCTGATAGGCGGTGCTACCACAAGTGAAATGCATACAGCGGTAAAAATCTCGCCGGCATATGAAAACCCGGCAATCCATGTCAGGGATGCCTCTAAATGTACAGGTGTGCTTTCTTCGCTCTTATCCGTTGATAATAAACCAGCTTATGTGCAGAAAATGAAGGAAAGATATACTGAACTGAGGGAAAAACAGAAAAATATCAGGCGGGGTAAACAGTATATCAGTCTTGACGGCGCACGCCGGAACAGGTTCAGTTTTAAAGCTGACCAGGCCCGGATAATAAAACCTGTAAAAAATGAAGTTTTTATTGATAGCTTGTCAGCCGATGTGCTGATACCATATATCGACTGGACCTTCTTTTTTCATGCCTGGGAGATCAGGGGCAAATATCCGGCAATTTTTGATGATCCTCTGAAGGGAAATGAAGCGCGTAAGTTACATGATGACGCACTATCTATGCTGGAGCGGATTGTTGCCGACAACATGCTTGGAATAAGTGGGATGGCAGGCTTCTACCCTGCCCGGTCAGATGGCGATGATGTGATTGTCTACAGAAGCGGGGAGAGTACTGATGAATTGACCAGGTTCCGCTTCCTTAGAAACCAGGAACAAAAAGAGGCGGGTGTACCGAACCTGTGTCTCGCCGATTTCATTGCTCCGGCAGAAAGCGGAGTAACCGATTATATGGGATTATTTGCCGTTACTGCCGGTAAGGGCATTGAAAAATGGGTTAATAAGTTTGAAGCTGAAAATGATGATTACAGCAGCATAATGCTAAAAGTCCTTGCCGACAGGCTGGCTGAAGCTTTTGCAGAATATCTTCATGAAAGGGTAAGGAAAGAGTACTGGGGATATGCAAAAGAAGAAACCCTGAGTCCACAGGATATGATTAAAGAAAAATACCTGGGTATTAGGCCTGCACCCGGGTACCCTGCATGTCCCGAGCACTCGGAAAAGGAAAGGCTTTTTGAAGTTTTGGGAGCAGAGGATAAAACAGGCATATCACTTACCGAAAGCTTTATGATGACACCCGGAGCATCTGTTTGCGGATACTACTTTGCTCATCCCGAAAGCAGGTACTTCAATATCGGAAGGGTGCTGGAAGACCAGGTGGAAGATTATGCAAGGCGGAAGCAGGTACCGGTTGAAAAGGCCCGGCAGCTGCTTTCGGAACTTACAGGCTGACAATCACACATGCCTTTCGGGCAAAGCCCCGCCGGGACATTAACCCGGCCAGAGAACGGGGGTCTCAAAGATTAACAAAATAAAGAGCCGGAAATCTCTTTCTGAGTATTTTGCCGTTACAATGCCAGTATCTCAGTGATACTTTTCAGCTCAAGATTGATCTTGTCGTGGTGCTTTATAGATTTATCAAATGGGACGAATTCAATCTGCCTGTTAACCGACCCTACCATAACCCCGCTAATGCCCTCAACAAGCCCCTTTACAGCCTGGTAACCCAGTCCGCTTGCCAGCACCCGGTCAAAAGCCGATGGAGACCCCCCTCTCTGTATATGCCCAAGGATCGTTACACGTGTGCTCAAATTCGGAAATCGCTCATTTACAATCTTCTTAACCTCCATCGCTCCGCCAAAATCATCACCCTCGGCTACCATTATTATTGCAGATGTTTCTTCTTCCGACATCCTTCTCTGTAGCCTCTCAAGAAGCTCGTCAATATGCGTTTTGGTTTCCGGAATAAGTATTTTGCCGGCACCGCTTGCCATTCCGCTTCTGAGGGCTATAAATCCTGCATCACGGCCCATTACTTCGACAATAAAAACCATGTCGTGGGAGTAGGCGGTGTCCCTGAGTTTGTCTACCGCACTGACAACAGTATTAACTGCTGTATCATAGCCAATTGTATAGTCTGTTCCGAAAAGATCATTATCAATTGTTCCGGGCAGACCGATAACCGGAAAATCGAACTCGTTCATGAACACCTTTGCCCCGGTAAATGTTCCGTCGCCTCCGATTGCCACCAGGGCATCAATCTTATGTTTTTTCAGGTTCCCATAAGCCTTTTCCCTGCCTTCCGGTGTCATGAACTCCTTACATCTCGCACTTTTTAGAATAGTGCCTCCAAGCGGAAGGATATTCAGTACATCTTTCTTTTTCAGCGGACTTATCAGATCGTTTACTATACCCTGGTATCCCCTGTAGATACCAAAAGTCTCCAGGTTATAATAAAGCCCGGTTTTCACAACCGCCCTTATGGCGGCATTCATACCGGGAGAGTCGCCTCCCGATGTAAAAACAGCAATTCGTTTCAGATCATTCATAAGTAAATATTCATATTAAATTATTGGTCTTATGGACCTTACCATAACAATATTTTCATTGTATTTTGTGAAAATATTGAAAATATTGTCATGGACGGTTCATTCGTATAAAGTATAGTTATCAATTTATTTTACAATATGTTACTGATTTGAGGTTAGGCTATTTTGCTTTTCAATCCATGAATGTCACATCTGATAATTTTTGCAAAAAGTTAAATCATATCGCATGTGAGATCGACGAAGTCAAACCCGCATGCTTTACACATATTATTTTGTCTGCCGAAGGCTGATGCGGGTTTCATATCAGATATTTTTGAGACCTCCAAATTACAAAATCGAAGCTTGATTAACAAGAAGTTCTGTGTTGTGCATATTTATTTTACGTTAGAAAAAATATTTACGTTTTTTGTTTTATAATACTATTTTCGTATATTTGTATTGTAAATGTTTGGCAAAATGAACAACTTTATGTCCAATCCCCGTTATAATCAAATACTTGCAACTGCAAAAGTTCTATTCTGGAAACATGGATTTAAAAGGGTTACGGTAGAGGAGATATGCAGGGAATCCGGGGTAAGCAAAATGACCTTTTATAAATTTTTCCGGAACAAGAAAGAGGTTGCAAAGGCTGTTTATGATATGGTTGTGGAGAAGGGGTATGAGGATTTCAAGGCTATTATGGATGACAAAGATACCCCGCCGCGGCAAAAAATGGAGCAGATCCTAATATTGAAGCTGGAGGGTACAAATGATATCAGCCGTGAATTTCTAACGGATTTTTACAGCAATCCGGAATTCGGGCTATCAGAATACATTGAGCAAAAAACCCGTGAAATATGGGTTAACGTGATCGGGGATTTTAAGAAAGCGCAGGAGAAGGGATGGCTCCGTAAAGATTTCAAACCTGAAGGTATATTCCTGTTTATAAACAGGCTTTTTGACATCTTCGAAGATGAATCTGCTGCTGAGTTGTACGACTCTCCACAGGAGCTTGTTATGGAGTTGTCGAGGTTTTTCACCTACGGCATTATGCCCAGGGAAAACAGTGATAACGGATCTGCCGGCTAATAGTTATAAGTATATGCCTCATGCAACTGATAGTATTATATTATAAGGTTTGTTGGTATTATTTTGCCCGGTTCATTAATAAACTTAGAAATATCGGTGAGTTTCCGGACCTTTATAACAAAACACTTTTCGCCATAAAAACCTCAAAATACCGGATTTCATTATGATGTGAGCAATAATGAATTAGTATGGTTA
>SKND01000214.1 GCA_007120695.1 Bacteroidales bacterium
CCCAATCGTTAAATACTGATATTAGAAGGTTAACAGATTCCATTGTCTGGGGTGATTCGTCAAGTACCTTCTGGATCAGGTTAAATTGGTCGAGGTCATTGTTCAGCAGCATCCAGTATTCGCCCATCATCCAATTTATCTCTTCTTCCGTTTTCTCCATTTTGCCGAGTTCACGGCGGAACGGACCGGTTGCGTTGGTGACCGGTGGCTGGGGTGCACCCCAGATTCCGGCATCCATCACCTTCTCTTCAGTGAACCTTGCACGGCTTATTGTGCTGCGGCTTCCGATCTCCTGCCAGATATTATCCGGGTCGGTCAAATACGGAGAGATGTAATACAATTTGCGGTCCATGGTTACACCCCGGCTTTTCAGAAGATAGGAGTCCGCAATGGCATGATATAATCCCGGGATTTTCTCATAACTTATGTATCTCGTTTTGCTATTTTTGGAAAATTCTGATTAATTTCATTAATATTGTCAATTACCAGTGATTAACAGGATGTATCTCCTCACGGAAAATTTAAAGGAAGGTTACAGTTAAAACTGAAATTATGGAAACCAGGAAAAGCAAACCGGTAGTTAAAATACTGATAACCTTTTTAAGAATCTCGGTGGGATGGTTTTTTCTTTATGAGGGCATGATCAAAGTTTTTAATCCGGGATGGACGTCCTATAATTTTCTGTCAAACACATCCGGATTCCTCTCCGGATTTTATCATGCCCTGGCATCCAATCCATTTGTTTTGAGAATAGTAGATTTCTTGAATGTGTGGGGACTGGTACTTATAGGGCTGGCCCTTTTCGTGGGATTGTTTGTAAAATTTGCGGCCATAGCCGGCACCTTGCTGCTGGCACTTTATTATTTTGCTTATCCCCCGTTCGGAGCTTCACTCTTCGGACCGACGGAGGGGAGCATGTATATTGTGGACCGTAATTTCATCCAGGCTATGGTACTGCTTTTTTTTGTCTTCAGCAGGGAAAAGGGATACGGAATAGATGCGATTGCCGGATTACTTTTCCGGAAACAGAACCGTTATTCCCCTGCCGGGGAAACATCTTCAACTGACGGTTCAAGATCGCGCAGGGAAATGCTCAAAAATCTTGCAACGCTTCCTTTTCTTGGCGTACTCGGACTCGGCGCCTTCAGGGTTAAGGACCGGTACGGTATTGATGTTCTCTCTGGTGCCACCATACAGGTAAATGCGGCAGCCCTCGGCGAACTTAAAGGCCCTTTGCCCAAAGGAAAAATAAAAAACCATTCTATCAGCAGACTGGTGCTAGGTGGTAACCTGATAGGAGGGTGGGCTCACGCACGGGACCTTATTTATGTATCTTCCCTTTTCAGGGCCTACAATACGGAACGAAAAGTATACGAAACCCTGATGCTCTCTGAAAATGCAGGGATCGATTCCATTAACATCGGATTTTCATCCAATCCCCTGATGGCAAAATACAAAAAAATGACAGGCAGCCGGATAAAGGTTATTTCACAGGTTGCTCCAAACATGAATAACGGCGATTATTTCGAACAGATCAACGGCGCAATCGATCACGGAGCAGATATCCTGCAGATACAGGGAAACTGGTGTGACTGGCTGGTGCGTGACAACAAGATTGAAGTCATTCATGAAATGCTTGAAAAAATAAGGAGCAATGGAATGATCGCCGGACTGGGAGCGCATAGTGTGGAAGCCCTTATAAGATGTGAACAGGAAGGGATAATCCCCGATTATTACATGCAAACCATGCACCATGACAACTACTGGTCAGCCCACCCACGGGAAAACCGTGTGGTTTTTGAAGTTGACGGAAAAAGGCATCCCGAGCACGGACGGTTCCATGATAATATGTTCTGCCTTTTCCCTGACAAAACCGTCGATTTTGTAAACCGCACCAAAGTTCCCGTAATGGGATTCAAGGTGCTTGCCGCCGGGTCTATAGCCCCGGAAGACGGGTTCAGATGGGCTTTTGAGAATGGCGCCGATTTCATTTGCGTGGGGATGTTCGATTTCCAGATCGTGAATGATGTAAACATTACCGTTGATTTACTCAACAGCCTCAACAACAGGCACAGGCAATGGTTTGCCTGAAAGCCACGCGGCAGAAACCATGAGCCTGCCATCCTCCCTGCTCTCAGTACGCTAGAGGTTACCGAGATAACCGGGAATTCAGAGAAGTGCGGCAGTAATATTACTGATGATGGGGGAAGAGAAATTACTTCTAGAGGTGTAGTATGGTGTACCTCCGAAAATCCCACATCCGTGCAACACATTGGTATCACGCTTGATGGCGAAGGTTTTGGGATTTTCTACAGCATCCTTACAGGCCTGACTCCCAATACCACCTGCTTCGTGAGGTCATATGCCATCAATAGTTCAGGAACCAGCTATGGTCAGCTTCAGACCTTCACTGCAGGTTCCACACCTGTTGTAGACTTCATCGGCTCACCAACCACCGCAACTGAAGTCAAATCCTGCAGTTCACAGATCAATCGGCTAATGACCCAACAAGCTGGAGTTGAAATTTTTATTTATCACTACGGTCCGACTAAAATTATAAAGCATAAAAAAGAAGGGGTTACTCCCCGAAGGTTTCACACCAATGTTGTAAGTTTGTAGTTACCCCAATTAAAACAACAACATTGATAAAAATACAGAAATAAAATTTGTCAGACAACCGAACCTTTGGTTTGACATTTAAGGAGGTGTTATACATAATAAAGACACATTGAGAGCAACAGGAAAAAAGCTGGTTATTAGAAAAGCAAATATGAGATTATTTCGGGAGCTTGATGCGGGATCTTCTTATATCATATTAATAATAAAACCTTTATGACACGTGTGATTATTGGAGTTCACGGACTTGGTAATAAGCCTGACAAAGATACTCTGCATGAGTGGTGGAAACGATCCATACATGAAGGGCTTGAAAAAAACGGGTTTAAAAATCCTCTTCCGGAAATTGAAATGGTATATTGGGCTGACATAATGTACAAAAAGCCTCTTGATAAAACTATTGGTGACCCGGAAAGTCCTTTATATATTGATGAGGCTTATACACCACAACCACGTAATTATGTGCCAGGTAACAATAAAATACTCCAAAGGGTATTAGTGTTTCTGGGCAAACAAATCAACAAAATCTTTCTCAATGATGATTTCACCCTTAATTATTCATTCATAGCCGATTTTATTGTAAGAAAATACTTTCGGGATATGGATATTTATTACAGGGAAGATTGCAGGATGGAAAATTATGAGCTTTGTAAAGTAAAGGAGCTTATCAAAAAAAGATTATCCTATACACTGGAAAAGCATAAGGATAATGAAATTATGCTCGTCAGTCATTCGATGGGATCCATCGTTGCATTTGATGTAATGAGTTTCATATCTCCCGAAATAAAAGTCCATACCTTTGTCACCATGGGCTCCCCCCTGGGCGTGCCTTTGATAGTAAGCAAAATTGCAACACAGTATAAAAATAGTCCAAAAGGGAAAAAAGAGATGATCACTCCGCCGGGAGTTTATAAACGCTGGTGCAACTTTTATGATGTTCTTGATAAGATCACTTTAAATCAAAATCTGGGTCTTAGGTATGAGCCTAATCATCATAGGGTTAAGCCAAAGGACATTAAGGTTGTAAATGATTATCATAGCCAGGAAGGGATTCACAACCCGCATAAGTCATTTGGATACCTTAGAAACAAAGAGTTTGCAGCCATTTTGAACGGCTTCCTGACTGGTTAGATCCAGTTCTTCTTCCAGGTTCTCACTCTGGAATGAACTACCCCGGGGCAGAGCCCCGAAGTATCAAATGGAATTTATTATTTCCGACCCAGAGGGTCGGGGTATTAAACCAATTTGATAAATAAATTGTCCTGGCTGCTCCCTCCAATGAGTAAAACTGATTCCCCGTCATGTTGCCAGTAACAGGAATTTTATGAATAAGGCTGGATGCGCTTTTTATTAAAATCCCCTGAAAAAGCATATGTTCTTAAAACTCTTATTGTTTCATAATACTTATGACTCTCAATTACCTGGCCATAATAATTAAACAGATCCCGATCACTCCAACCTGAAAACATCAACATAATAGGCCCCCCGGCTTCGGCCGTCCGCATCATTTAACCATGTTCTTATGCTGGTATCCCCTTCCTCAAGATCAACCTGAAAGCTTACCCCCGTTGAACCCGCATCAACAGGCCTTAACAGATCAATATCCTCTCCTATCTGCAGCCGGGCCTCCACGGCCGTTAAAGTAAAAGCGGCAGGCTCAGGCCTTTCACGTAATATGAACTCATACCGGCCCGGGCGGGTGACCCTTACATGCCATGGTCCGTTATTCTCAGGTCTTCCTAGAATGTGAGGCTGGTTCCAGGGTATCTCCCTTACATCAGGTACCATCCAGTCATGTGCATTAAGCTGCACAGGATTATGCCTGTCTGAACCAATATAAAGGGGAGTTACCTCATTAAACCGGCTGCTGATATCGTCCCACCATTTGTCATATTTCTCACGAAGATCCTGCGCTATTTCCGGATACCGGTCAATTACATTGTGCTGCTGACCGGGATCAATAAACATATCATAAAGCTCGGTATTGCCAATAAGCCGCCAGCGGTCCGTCATAACAGAGGTATCCTTCCATTTTACGGGATCCAGAACCCTCTGGTTATGAAGAAAAATAGTCCTCTCAGGCCACTCATCATCAGATCCGGTAAGCAACGGAACTAGAGATCTGCCGTCAAGCACCAGGCTGTCGGGGACAGGGATACCGCACA
>SKND01000362.1 GCA_007120695.1 Bacteroidales bacterium
TATATTCACCGATCATACGTCTTGATTCTCTGATATATAGCTGCGGAGTCCAATGATCATGGCCGGTATATTCATCTGCGGCCAAACCCCAACGGCTGTACTCTTTACGAAAATGTTCCGGTATGCGCGGGTGGTTGGCCATCGCCCACATATGGCCTTGCTGGTATAAACGGTGATCTTCTATGATTTTTTCCCTGGTTGCATGATCTCCATCCGGATAATTATAATTCATCCCAATATTGTTGGTGGATACTGCCTGCCGGTTATTGATATCGGTTTTGCGGTTGGGCATCGGTGAATTAATCCATGGCATTCGTGGATCCCGGCTTTCTGTATACCCGGCTTCAAACTTGCGGAATAACAGTTCATGCCGTATATCTTCATACCCTTCCGGCTTTTCGATTGGAATACGATTTTCAGGAACATCGGTAAGACACATTCGAAAACAGTATGCCTGCACTCGATGATCTTCTGAATATTCTTCACCAGGCCCGGTTGGATCAATCCCCGGCAGTACCCCACTGTGGGAATATCCCGGCCGGATATAGGGATCTGCTTTCACATGAAATATATGATTGTGGGAACGCCTTATTTGTACGCCATTCAAGGTTTCATCATATCGGTCATTGCTCTCCCTGCCCACATGGTAGCTAACTCCGGCCATTGCCATCAAATCACATTCATAGGTGGCATCCATAAATATTTCACCTCGATATACATTGCCGTCTTCTGTAACCATGGCTGTGATTTTATCTCCTCTTTTTTCCACACCCCGCCCGTTTAACAAAATCCGGTCATTCATCACTACCGGTACTCCGGCCTCTTTCAGCATATCTTCATAAATTTCCCGGGCTACTTTGGGTTCAAATCCAAACATCCCTTCACTCCCCTCCTGCAGGCGATTGGTCCTGCCCATATATTCATCCCAGGTTTGATAGGTCCAGGCATCGTCGTTCATGTAATGCTGACGTATCTTGCGATAAAAATCAAAGGACATGCCTCCAATTGCTCCCCCTTCCCCCTCTACGCCGATGTCTGTTTGACCAAGCCCGCCTGTAGTTAATCCACCAAGATGACTGGAAGGTTCAACAATGATCACAGAACGGCCTCTCTTCGCCGCGGCAACACCTGCAATAATTCCTGCCGAAGAAGCTCCATAAATGACAATGTCATAATTTTCATTTGTCAATACAGATTTAATGTAACCTGACGGAAGAATCAGGCCACCACTAAACACCAAAGAATTTTTTAAAAAATTGCGTCTGTTAATAGTCATAGGTATTTAGGTTTTGTTATTGATTTGTGTAAACTGCCCGTCCCATTAAGTTCATTTTCTTTACTTGTAATCGATTTGACCATAAGATCATAGAACTTCATTAATAAAGCATCATTATCAGTTGAGACTGTGAAATTTATTCTTTATTTCACTTCGTTCCATTTTTTCTTTTTTACCAAAATTATAAAAAAAGCATCAATGTTTACCCAGGAAAACATACAAAATGGCAAGCCCTTACTCATGCCTGTTCTGCTCCCGCACAAACAGCAGGATCTTCTTGCCCGTCTCCATATGCTTTATACAAGACAACCCCACCGGCAATTCCGGCGAGGAAAACTCCTCGAGTTATTACATCAGCTCAATCTGGTGGAGATGGCATATTGCCTTGCCATGATCAATGCCAGGTTTCTCTCTCCGGATATCGGAAAAATAAATGATTTGATTAAGTTTGTAAGCAGTTAATAATCTGGAAATAAATAAAATCATGGCAGATAAAGAAACGGAATACCTGCGGGCACTTATGATTGATGCATCCAATGGTTTTTATCGGATAAACAAGTACCCTGTTGGAGCATTCTATGGCCCTGTCGACCTGGGCATTCACCTTGCCTATAAACATAACAGCCTGAATGTTGGTGCCGGACTGCTGGCCGGTTCGGTTTTTCCAGGATCAAACAGGTTGATTTTTACGGGTATTTCGCCCTCATGGCATGGCTTCTACATCTCTTCAATGGGTGGTGCTGCGCTGGTGTTCGACAATCTGGGCATTAACATGTTCTCGGTAATAGGGAAGGCCGGCATGCCATCTATCCTCTATCTCAACCGGAACCACGGGGAGGAAGTTGAGGTTGAGCTGCATCCGGTGCATCCCGAAGTTGTTTGGCAGACGGGCAGGGGAGGGGTTTATGGGGTAATGCAGTATGCCCTCGATCGCTTTTCCTCACGCTATGAGAAAGAACCCCGGGTACTTGCTGTGGGGCCGGCTGCAATGTATACTGATAATGGGGCTATTGCATCAGCACCTGTAAAGAAAGGTGAGCTGACCGCAGTGGATTGCTGGGCAGGACGGGGAGGCTTTGGTACCAAACTTTTGCAGCAACATGGCATTATAGGCATCATTTACGGGGGTACCTGGGTGGATGAGGATTTCAGGGATCGCATGGTGGCCGACAAATGGTTTCAGGACAGGTATGAAAAAAAGATGGCGGCCAAAGACTTTGAGGTCACCGCCAAATACAGGTATGACCCGGTATTTAACACGGGAGGAACCTTTGGGGTTAACTTCGCTACGATGAATGAACGGATCATTGCTTTCAATTACCGGACTCTTTTTATGACTAAAGAGGAGCGCCTGGACATGCATAAGCGGTTTGTTGTGGATCATTACCTCAGGCAGTTTAATGAGGAAACCATCGAAAAAAAGCAGCAAAAAAACTGTGGAGAGCCCTGTG
Organism: Bacteroidales bacterium; assembly: GCA_007120695.1. GTDB lineage: Bacteria > Bacteroidota > Bacteroidia > Bacteroidales > PUMT01 > PXAP01. The sequence goes on from SKND01000362.1 coordinate 2,728, forward strand.
TGGCCGTTTGCAAGAAAATGCACAATCATTTTAAGAAGGACTACGAACCCTATCAGACTATGGGACCGCTATGCGGGGTGTTTGATCAGCGTGCCGCCGAACTGCTGAACGGCAAAGCAGATGCTTACGGTTTCGACGCTATATCGGTGGGCGGGGTGCTGGCGTGGCTGATGGATTGCATGGCAGATGACCTGATCAAACCACAGGAGTTGGGAGTGGCTCAAAAACCGAAATTTTCGCCGGAGGACTTTGATGTGGTAAAGGATTCCATGCACAATGCAAAAATCGGAGCAGCCCTGCTTGACGAAATGGTTAAGGAGGATGGCAAAATTAACCTTTCGTTTGGTGCCCGCAAGCTGGCCCGCCATTTGTCCCGCGAAAAAGGGGTTGGGGTAATCGACCGCTTCGTGCATATTGGATTTGCCAGGCAAGGTTGGATGGTGCCCAACCAGTACTGGACACCCGGCGTGCTTTCACCAATGGCCATCATGGGGAAATATTACATGGTTTACGGTAAGGATTTTATCCCGCCACGCGAACTGGGAAGGCAAAATGCGGAACGCATGATCAGGGAACTGATGATTGACAACCTCGGGTTCTGCCGTTTCCATCGTGCCTGGGCTGAAGACATCCTGCCGGATGTGATGGAGAAACTTTACGGGCAGCGGGATAATTTTCTTCAAAAGCTTAAGCTTACAGCAACCAGGATCAATAGCCGGAATGCCTCTATTTTTTGGGAATCGGAGCGGAATGTGGACTTCGTGTATTATTTCCTGAAGAAAAAAGCTGATGAGGATGGTGTTGTTGATGATGAGTTAAATATGTGGATCAAGGCATTTGAAAATGATAAGTTTGAAGCTGGATTGCAATTCTGGTTTGAAATCCACAAGGGAATTCACGAGAGCCTGAGGGAGTTTCATTGAGTGAGTAAAGTTTTACTTGATTCCTGTACTTGAGAGAAGCCATATATATAACACTGATATCATAAAAATTATTTTTATTTATATGTGACGGGTAATTAAAATGTTAGCGATTATTTTATGAATGGTAAACGTATGAAAGACAATAGTTTCGGGATAAATTATGAGCTGAGACACTTCGAAATGAATAAGTTCGGCGAAGCCTCACCTGCCATCATGCTTGCATTACTCGAAGAAGCGGCTGCTGAACATTGCTATTCAATAGGTTACGGCCTTTACGACCTTATTGAAGAGAATATAGGCTGGGTATTGCTTTCCGGTGTAATGAAAATGGAACGGTATCCGCGTTATAAGGAAAAGATACTGATCAGGACCTGGTTGTCCAAATATTCAACAGTAAGGGGTTTCCGTGAAAATATTATTTATGATGAAAGAGGCAAGATCATCGGGCAGGCTAAAGGGCTGTGGATGTTTTTTGATATTAAGCGCAGGAGACCTGTTCCTGTTTTTGAAGAAATTATCAGAAAATGGTCATTTATTGATGAAGAGGCCATAGAGCATAATATCGCCAGGAAAATCGATCCGGTTCAGACGGGTGATTACAAGAAAGAGTTCAGGGTCCGGCAGTCTGAAATTGACATGTATCAACATGTGAATAACATAAAATACCTCCAGTGGCTGCTCGATTCAATTCCAGATGATGTTATTGAGAACAACTTTCTGCACTTTATAGACGGGCGCTTTTTATCGGAAATTCAATATGGTGATAAGGTTGTTATGCTTTCTCAAAAGAACAGCACAGAAAATTCATTTGTCCATACGGTAAAAATAAAAGATACAGCCCGCATTTGTGCCAGCGCAACAACCAGATGGAAACCAAGAACCTGAAAACGGCCACTTCGGTGTAGCACATAACCGGATGTTCACTTATATGAAGAATTGCACAGGTGCAATTAGATTTCAAAAATATCACCTTGAGCAGTATGGGTATATCTCAGGGAGGCTAACGGGCTAAGGAAACTTAACCCGCAAAAAACCAAAAGAACATAAATTTGATATAACTTCCTCATATTAAATAGATTTTAAATGTATTTCGTTTGACTGGCAAATCTACTAATTTTATACAGA
>SKND01000198.1 GCA_007120695.1 Bacteroidales bacterium
AAAAAAAATTGACTTCGTCGATTACACATGAATTATTAAGTTATTATTAGTTATGCCTGACAGATGTGTAATTCATGGGAAAGCGCAGCGGTTCCTTCTGTAAGTCAAAATTTTGGTTATTATAATTCGACAAAATTTTGGCTCTTCTACAGGAGAAATATAGTGTTTTGAACGGATTGACAAATTACTGATTTTTTTTAAATTATATTTTCCCAAATCCAATTTTTGATTTACTTTTGATAATATATTGGTTTTAAGTAAAATGAAACGATAGTTATTAATCAAACTTTCCCTGACACATGCAAAAACTGACAACTACTATTCTGGTAATCACTCTTTTAATGAGTGGGTGTGATTTTGTGAGGAGCATCAACCCTTTCTCAAAAAAGGAGGATCCCCTCGAAGCTTTCCAGCAACGGGAGGACAGCATTCGTCGTGCTGAGATGCTGCAAAGGCAACAAGAGGAGGCAAGACTCCAGGAAGCACGTGCTGACAGCCTTAGAAAGGCTCAGGAGGCAGAGGCCGAAAGACTTAAAGCAATGAATCGGTATCATTTGATAGTCGGGGCTTTCAAGACACCGGCTTATGCTGAGGATTTTCACAAAAAGATTCTCGCAGAGGGTCATGATTCGAAAATAATAATGTCGGAGAATAATTTTCACCTTGTAACGATCAAGTCACTTGATAATTACAGGGATGCCGTAAATGATTGGAGAACCATCAGAAATCAGGGAGAGCATCTTGTCTGGTTGTATATAAAAGATCTGTAGATCTATTGGCTGTTAGAGTAAGCAATTATCCACCCTGTTTGACGAGTGTTCATTTGCAGGGACGGATAATTGTTTTATTTTTGAGGCGTCCCTGATAGGGTGATTAAATAAACCATCATAAAAATAAATATGAACGATTTTAAAAGTGCGCTTAACGATTCTGTGGTACTGAGATGGGGAATAATGTTGCTGGTAAGCTTTACTATGGCAACAAACTACTATTTCTATGATGCTTTATCGCCTCTCAAGTATCTCATGGAGCGTGAACTTGGATTCAGTTCAGCCGAATATGGATTTTTTCAGGCTGCATATTCGATTCCCAATGTTTTCCTGTTGATGGCTGTTATTGGCGGCATTATACTTGACAGGATAGGGATCAGGATCACCGGTTTTGCATTCATTTTTATCCAGTTTCTGGGGGCAATTATTACTGCCTATGGAGCAACTCCTTATTTTAATCAGGGTGGCTGGGGATATGAATTTATGAATTCGTTCCTTACATCATTTTCACCCGCACTGAAGGTGACTTCCCTGGGTTTCTTCTTTTTTGGTTTGGGGGCTGAGACAAGCATTGTGGTTATCTCAAAGGTGATAGTGAAATGGTTTAAGGGCAAAGAGATTGCACTTGCTCTTGGCATGAATATAGCAATTGCGAGACTCGGGATGGGTGCAGCCATGGTTGTTTCGCCCCGATTAATAGTGGATAGTACGCAGGCCTTTCCTCTCTGGCAGAACTGGACAATGCCTATATGGTTTGGTGCACTGCTTCTTGGTATAGGTCTTTTGGCTTTCCTGGTATACATAATCTGGGATATCAAATTCGACCGGAGGGTTGCCGAAAGGATGGAGACTGATCCAGCCGAAGAGTTCCGATTTAAAGACCTGACTGATCTGGCAACCAACCGCAGCTTCATATACATATCGATGCTTTGTGTACTCTTTTACTCAGCAGTCTTTCCTTTTATGAAATATGCACCTGATCTGATGATAAACAAGTTTGGTGTTGCGCCCACTCTTGCTGGTGATATATCATCAATACTGCCATTCGGAACTCTGGTGTTTACCCCTATATTCGCTTATATATGTGATTACAAAGGCAAGTCTGCATCGCTTATGGTTTATGGCAGCCTGCTTGTGGTAGGTGTTCATCTTTCATTTGCCTTTACAACCGTTACACCATATATCCCGATGTTTGTGCTTGGTATTGCCTTTTCCCTTGTACCTGCCGCTATGTGGCCTGCAGTAACAAAAATTGTTGAAACCAATAAAATAGGTACCGCATATGGAGCAATGTTCACTATTCAGGCCATTGGTCTGATGTTATTTCCTTGGCTGATAGGACTGGTACTTGATTATACAAATCCCGGTGTGCCTGAAGCTATTGCCGCAGGAGTTGATGCGGTCTATGATTACACCCTGGCCCTGGTGATGCTGGCAATTCTCGGAGTGATCGGGCTTGGTTTCGCTGTTCTGCTGAAGCGTGAGGACAAAACTTCCGGGTACGGACTCGAAGACCCAAATAAAATGGATTAACCAGCGGTCAGCTGTCGTATAATCATTGAATATAGTAATGGAAAAGGCAATCCTTATTTACCGGGCTGCCTTTTTCCTTTCGGGCAGGATAAGGTTACCTATTTTGAAGGAAATACGGTGGATTTTCTGTCCGGTCCGAGAGAGATCATTGTGATCGGTACGCCAACTTCTTTTTCAATATATTCAATATAAGAGTTGAATTCATCAGGCAACTCACTGCAATCTTCAATAATGGAAATATCCTTTTGCCATCCCTTTATCTCTTTGTATACCGGTTCCAGGGGCTGGGCAGTGTCGAATGGGAGACAATCAATAACTTTCCCCGACACTTTATAACCGGTGCATATCTTCAGTGTTTCAAATCCGGTCAGTACATCTGCCTTTGTTATGATCAGCTGTGTTACACCGTTTATCATCACCGAATATTTGAGTGCCGGCAGGTCAAGCCAGCCGCAGCGCCTCGGACGCCCTGTGGTTGATCCGAACTCTTTGCCCTGCACCCTCATTTTCTCACCTGTTCCGTCATGAAGTTCAGTTGGGAATGGACCTCCACCGACCCGGGTGCAATATGCCTTGAATATACCAAATACTTCACCAATCCTGGTTGGAGCAATACCCAGGCCAGTGCAAGCACCTGCACAAATTGTATTTGATGAGGTAACATAGGGATACGACCCGAAATCTATATCAAGTAAGGTTCCCTGGGCACCTTCTGCAAGTATTTTTCTGTTCTCCCTTATCAGGTTATTTATGAAATGTTCACTGTCAATCAGTTTGTAGCTACGGAGCTTTTCTATGCCCCTGAACCACTCCTCTTCATACTTTTCCGGATCTTCCCGGTAGTCATACTGCCTTAGTATGTCGAGATGCTTTTTCTTCAGGAATGTATATTTTTCAATAAAATCCGGAAGCAGGATGTCTCCAACCCTTAAACCGTTTCTCCCGGTCTTATCCATATACGTTGGTCCTATACCCTTCAGGGTTGATCCTATTTTAGTATCACCCTTGGCAGCTTCTGATGCAGCATCAAGAATTTTGTGTGATGGTAGTATCAGATGTGCTTTTTTTGAGACATAAATTGTTTTTTCCGGTCTGATATCCAGCTTCTCGAGCGATTTAATTTCATTCATGAATACAACCGGGTCTATTACGACCCCGTTGCCTATCAGATTTATTTTATCTTCGTGAAAAATACCTGACGGAATGGTATGAAGAACATGCTTTATATCATTGAACTCAAGTGAATGTCCGGCGTTCGGACCTCCCTGGAAACGTGCTATTACATCATAACCGGGAGTCATTACATCTACAATTTTTCCTTTTCCCTCGTCTCCCCACTGAAGTCCGAGTAATACATCAACTTTATACATAAATAACAGGTTTATTTTTAACGCCCGGCAAGTTACAAATTATTTGACAATTATAATTGCCTGTCACCGGGAATGGTGCAGCCACTGACTTTATAAACAGGCTCTGATCCAGATACTGAATAGAAAGGCTCTGCTTAAAAATACTCTAATGTAGTTTTCTGATTACGGGTTCTCCTTACCGGCATTAAAAGAGAATTCCCTTCAGTTTTTGTCAGCTCCAGAATCCTCTATCTTTCCGTAGATGTAAAGGGAGTGGTGGGTAGGCTTAAAGTTTGCCAGTTTGCAGGCCGTTTTAATGATCTCCTGGATCCTTGGGTCACAAAACTCTATAACCTCCCCGGTTTTTGTATCAATCAGGTGATCATGCTGTCTGCATTCGTGAGCTTTTTCGAACTGCGCAATGTTTTTTCCGAACTGGTGTTTTATAACCAGGTTGCACTCGAGTAAAAGGTCAATTGTATTATACAGGGTTGCCCTGCTTACCCTGTAATTTTTATTTTTCATAGAAATATAAAGGGATTCTATATCGAAATGACCTTCATGTGTATATATCTCATCAAGAATAGCATATCTTTCAGGAGTCTTTCGGTGTCCCTTCTTCTCCAGATATTCGGTAAAAAGCTTTTTAACAGTGTCTTTAGAGTCTATGCAGCCCATATACAGTCTAATTTAAAATAACGCTAAAATAGGAAAAAATATTATAACAGAGATGTTTTTATCAAGTTTTAATAAAAATTACTCTTTACCGGCTTCCATGCGGTTAACTGAAACAACTCCGTTAATCTTAAACAGATTCATGATAAGATTGTTCAAGTGTTTCGTGTCATGAACATATAGTTCAATGGTGCCTTCGAAAATTCCGTCATGAGTTTCAATGGCAATTTTCCTGATATTGGCATTCAGGTCGTGCGATATGACATTGGTTATGGAATTGACAATACCTATTTTGTCAATTCCCTGTATTCTGATGCTGGCAAGGAATGAAAGGATTTTGTGGCTTGTCCATCTTGTTGAAACAATTAGATTGCCGTGACTTGACATCAGTTTTGTAGCAGTTGGACAATTTGACGAGTGTATTATTATCGTTTCATTTGGACTTTTATATCCGACTATGTCGTCGCCGGGAATAGGACTGCAGCATTTTGCTATCCTGTAATTTTTGCCAGGTTCATCTATACCTTCGCGTATTACAAGTGGTTTGCCAAGATCAATTTTTGGTTGGGCCTTTTCCTCTGGCACCTGCTTTTTGCCTCTCTGGATATTTTTGCTGTAGGTCAACTCCCAGTATCTGATCCATTTGCTCTTTGTGTTCTTCCGGAGTATCTTCTTGATATTGTCGAGTGAAATAATACCACCACCAATTTTAAGGTACAGATCTTCCTTGCTTGCCGAGTCGTATCCCTGCATGAGCTTTTTAATTATCCGCGAATTAGGGTGCAGGCCAATTTCCCCCAATTTCTCCTCAAGAATCTTTTTACCTGATTCCACCCTGATCTTGCTTTCTGCTTTCAGCGAACTTTTTATGCTTGATTTTGCCTTGGCTGTGATTGCATGCTCAAGCCACTCCATCTGTGTGCGCTGGCTGTCGGATGTCAGCACCTCAACCTGATCTCCACTGGAAAGTGCGTGGCTTAGCGGGACAAGTTTCTGGTTTACCTTTGCGCCGATTGCCTTATTACCGATCTCGGTATGAATCTCATATGCAAAGTCCAGCACTGTTGCGTTTTTGGGCAGAGTTATTATTTCTCCCTTAGGTGTAAATACGAGTATTTCAGATGCGAACAGGTTAAGTTTAAATTCATCAATAAACTCCAGGGCGTCGCTGTTCGGGTTATCAAGCAGTTCCCTGATTTTTTTTATCCACTTGTCCAGCTCCGATTCACCCTGTCCGTTGTTTTTATATTTCCAGTGTGCTGCAAATCCCCTTTCTGCAATATCATTCATCCTGATGGTACGGATCTGCACCTCCACCCATTTGCCATTAGGGCCCATAACTGTGCCATGAAGAGCTTCGTATCCGTTGGCTTTGGGTGTGCTGACCCAGTCTCTTATTCTTTCAGGTTTCGGCATGTAAATGTCGGTAATAAGAGAGTATATATTCCAGCACTGAACTTTCTCAGGTATTTTAGGGTTCGGATCAAAAACTATCCTTATTGCAAACAGGTCATAAATCTCTTCAAACTTGACTTTCTTCAGTTCCATCTTGCTATAGATGGAATTGATCGATTTTGGTCTGCCGCTTATATCAAAATCAATATTGTGTTCCTTCAGTTTATCTATTATAGGAAGGGCAAATTTGTTAATAAAAAGCAACCTCTTTTTTTCACTTTCCCTGATCTTCTGGAGGATCTCATTATAAACTTTCGGATTTTGATACTTAAGTGCAAGATCCTCAAGCTCTGTTTTTATTGTATATAATCCCAGTCTGTGGGCCAGGGGGGCAAAAAGGAAAGTGGTTTCTCCCGAAACTTTAAGCTGTTTGTGTCTTGGCATAGACTCCAGGGTTCTCATATTGTCAAGCCGGTCAGCCAGCTTAATCAGTATAACCCTTACATCATCCGACAGGGTAAGCAGGAGTTTTCTGAAATTTTCAACCTGGATGGATGATTTCTTATCAAAAACACCTGAAATCTTTGTTAATCCGTCTATGATTACCGATATGCCTTCACCGAAATTTAAACTTATATCTTCGAGTGAATACTCGGTATCTTCAACTACATCATGAAGAAGTGCAGAAATTATGGATTTGGCCCCAAGACCGATTTCACTGGCAACTATTTTACTGACTCCAATGGGATGAATAATATAAGGTTCACCCGACTTGCGCCGCATGGTACTGTGTGCTTCATTTGCAAACTGAAAAGCTTTGGTAATAAGCTTTATCTCTTCCGGATCAGTTATGTGGGTACAGTGCTCAAGCAGATCGTCAAAACGGGAACTTATATCCTTAATCTCCTCTTCTGTCTGAATTTTTATTGCCATTCTCCGGTTTATCGGTAATTTCAATTTTATAACCCAATTTGTTTTTAATTGACATTTATGCAAAATTAATCATTTTACGCCTCATTTCGCACGACTTATGAACAAATTATTTCTTTCAATGAAACGTCAGGAACCTTGGTTTTATTGACAATCAGTCCTTCTTTTCCTGCATGACAGCTACATTCCCTGCTACAACTTCATACATGTCTGATGGTGAAAGGTATTTGCCTGCAAGTTCCTGCAGATCTCCCGGTGTGATCTCCTTTATGGTGTTGGTAAGTTTGGTGTAATAATCTGCATCCAGATCTTGTTCGATAAGGTTTCTGATACTTTCAGACCATGCAAAAGGCCCGTCAAAGCCACGTAGCATCTCACCAAGCATATGACTCCGGGTCAGTTCGAGCTCTCTTTTTGATACAGGTTTTTTGCGGAGCTTATCAAGTTCCCTGTAAATCTCTTTTATTGCGGCTTTGCCGTAACCTGTTCCCACCTCCGATACAATTGTCAGAAACCCGCTGTGCCTGAGACTAACAAGGAGGGAACCAATACCATAAGTGTAGCCCTTCTTTTCCCTGATGTTCTGCATCAGCCTTGAACCAAAATGCCCGCCAAGTATGCTGTTTAACACCATCATTCCCAGGTAGTCGGGGTTGTGCATGTTGAATAACTCCCTGCCTACTCTTAATGCTGACTGCACAGCTCTGTTACTGTTGATTATAAATCTTTTTTCACCAGAGGGATTCTTTCTGAGTTTTGTCGTTGCTGAGAATTCACCGGTCTTCCAGTCGTTCCCTCCAAAAAGACCATCAAGCTTACCGGCCATTTTTTGTTCATCATACCTTCCTGATACTATTATGCGGCAGGTGTTTGAATTGTAGTAACTTGCATGAAAGTTAAACAGGTCCTCTGTTGTCAGATTACTAAAATCCTGTATCCTGATATTTTTGCCGTACGGATGACTGCCGCCAAATAGTGCAAGTGCGAACTTTTCCCTGGCAAGGCTGCTGACCCTGGTTTTTTCAGTAATATATCCCTGCTTCAGCCGCTGTAGATAAATATTCAACTCCCTTTCGGGGAAGGAAGGGTACCTGGTGATCTCTGCCAGTAAAGGCAGAATTGAATCTATATGTTTTGAGAGGCAGATGAGACTTATAAATGCATTGTCCCTGTCGGACCATGTATTAAGGTATGAACCGTAATAATCAATTCTATTTGCAATCTCCTCTCCATTACTTTCAATGGTCCCCTCGTTGAGGATGGCATTTACCGTTGAGGCAACCAGCGATTTATTCTGCCACCATGCTCCTGCCTTGAACATCAGATCTATTTTGACAACCGGCTGACTTCCTGCACTGACCATATATACAGGAACAGAGTTCCTTAACTTCGCCACTGCAGGCCTTATATCTCCGGGGCCCTCATATTTTCCTGTTTTTGGTGCTCTGCTTCGCTTCAATGTGCTGCTGATTTCTGGTTTGATTTATAAAACAGGGTAGTGGAGGTACTGAGGTCTAAAATTTTTCCTGCACACTCCTCTATTTGCCCGGTAGTGATTTTTCTGTATATGTCAATTTCCTTATTCAGGAGGTCCGCATCTCCCAGCAATTCATAATAAGCAAGATCAACAGCTTTGTGAAGTATGTCCGAATGAGTATACTGTTTTGTCGCCTCAAACTTGTTTTTTACTTTGTCGAGCTCTTTTTTAGCAGGGGGATTAGAGATCAGGGCATTCAGTTCCTGTTTAATATGCTCATGCCCTTCTTCAACAGCAACTCCGCCGGTTAGCCTGCCCCTTACAACAAACAGTCCCGGATCCCTGTCACCCGTTATATATGCATTAATGCTACTGAAGATCTTTCTCTCCATAACAAGATTCCTGTAGAGCCGCGATGATCTGCCTCCGGCCAGCAGATCTGACACCAGATCGGCAGTATAATAGCAGCCGTCATCACGGCTGCACATGCCGAATACCATAATAATCTCATGGTAGGGAACATCTCTTGTTACCGACATTTCGCTGGCTTTCTTTCGAATTGGCTCCGATGGTAATATGCGGATATTTTTTTTTCTTCTGCCAGAAGATTCAAACCATTTCCGGGCAAGGAAAAAGCATTTATCTTCGTCCACATTACCCGCTATGCTAAGTATGGCATTTGAGGGACAGTAATGTTCATTATAGAATGACCTGACCTCATCTAGTGTAATATTCTCAATATGTGAAATATCCTTGCCTATAACCGGCCACCGGTAAGGATGCTTTTTATAGGCAAGGGGACGCAGAATCATCCAGATGTCCCCGTATGGCTGGTTCAGGTATCTTTGCCTGAACTCTTCAATTACAACATTCCTTTGAATGTCGAGACCTTTTTGAGTTAAATTAAGGTCAGTCATCCTGTCTGACTCAAGCCAGAGACCGGTTTCAAGGTTTACAGCGGGGAGTTTAATATAATAATCCGTAATATCGTTGCTCGTGTAGGCATTATTCTCGCCACCTGCCTTCCGGACTTTCCTGTCATATGAGGGAATATTAGCCGATCCCCCAAACATGAGATGTTCAAGCAGGTGTGCCAGCCCGGTCCTGTTTTCATGTTCGTCTCTCGAACCTACATCATATAACATGTTTATTACCGCCATAGGGGTAGAGACATCCCTGTGAACAATCACTCTTAGTCCGTTATCAAGGGTTTGCCTGGTAAATCTTATCATGTTCTGTGCTGGTATTTGGCAATAATTATGATTAAAAAGGTTAGTCTGCAAAAATAGTCAGAATTATCCAGATCCTTTCGGCCGTTTTCTGCAGGTTCGGTTAATTACTTTTTATATTTTTGGGGTAATTTTACTTTCAGGGGGCCTGCAGACTATGGAAAAGGAGACAATTATATCAAAACTTTTTATCTGGATCATCCGCAACCTGAGGCATCGTCAGCTGCTTTTAACCCTCAGCCTTATTATAGGAGTACTGAGCGGAATGGCGGCAGTGTTGCTTAAGAATACAGTATATTATACAAATGAGTTCCTGACCGGAAGACTTGCACCGGAAACGGATAACCTTATATATCTTGCATTTCCTGCCATCGGTATATTATTAACTGTATTGTTTGCCAGGTATGTTGTTAAAGACAGATTTTCACACGGAGTCTCCAAGGTTCTTCATGCAATATCCAGGAAAGACTCTGTCCTGGCCCCGCACAACTCCTATTCATCAATGGTTGCCAGTACGATGACTGTGGGCTTCGGTGGTTCTGTAGGTCTGGAAGCCCCGATAGTGCTGACAGGTGCCTCAATCGGATCAAACCTGGGCCGTTTTCTGAAACTGAATTACAAGACCATTACACTGCTGATAGCATGCGGTGCCACAGGTGCAATTGCAGGTATATTCAAATCGCCCATTGCTGCAATGATATTCAGTCTGGAGGTGCTGATGCTTGATTTGACAATGTGGTCGATAATTCCTCTTCTTATTTCTGCCGTGAGCGGGGCTATGATAGCAACACTTCTTCTGGGTCAGGGAGTTGTATTTTATTTTACGCTCCATGAACCGTTTCTTATTAACAATATACCCTGGTATGTACTCCTGGGCATTGTTACAGGACTGGTTTCACTCTATTTTACCCGTGGTTCATTGATTATTGAATCAAGGATGGCAAAGATCTCCAGCCCATATCACCGCCTGTTTTATGGGGGTGCAATACTGGGACTCCTGATCTATCTTTTTCCGCCCCTCTACGGTGAGGGATATGGCACTCTCAGGGCTCTTCTTGGTGGTGATGCAACCGAAATAGCTGCAGGAAGCCTGATTTCGGGCTTCAGGGATAATTACTGGGTGTTTCTGGGTTTTCTTATATTCATAGGTATATTCAAAGTAATAGCTATGGCCGCCACCACAGGCAGCGGAGGAGTAGGTGGAATATTTGCACCATCACTTTACGTGGGTGGTATAACCGGGTTTGTTGTTGCGATAATAATTAATAAATTTTCCTTTATAAATGTTTCCGAAAGGAATTTTGCACTGGTAGGAATGGCCGGGATTATGGCAGGGGTGATGCATGCTCCGCTGACCGCAATATTTTTGATCGCCGAGATAACCGGTGGTTATGAGCTTTTTATACCTTTGATTATAACCTCTACAATTGCCTATCTCACAATAATGTATTTTGAGCCGCATTCAATATACACCAAAAGGCTTGCTGCAAGAGGTGAACTGATCACACACCACAAAGATAAGGCAGTTCTTACACTCATGAAGATGGGGCCGGTAATAGAAACTGATCTAAAAACCGTCCATCCGGAAGCAACACTGGGAGAGCTTGTAAAAATAGTTTCAAAATCAAAGAGGAATATTTTCCCTGTTGTTGATAAGGATGATAACCTTATAGGGATAGTACTGCTTGATAATATACGTGATATAATATTCAAACCTGCTCAGTATGATAAGGTGAAGGTGTTGGATATTATGGATATGCCCCCTGCTACAGTCTCTTCAGATGAGAATATGGAGTCGGTTATGATGAAATTCGAAAATTCCGAAGCCTGGAATTTACCTGTAGTAGACGGCAAGAAATACATTGGTTTTATTTCAAAGTCTAAAATATTCTCGGCCTACAGGATGATCCTGCTTCAGTTCTCCTCTGAATAGATACTTTTTTATCCGGCAGATTTTTATAAGACCGTAATTTCCATCTGCAAGGAAACTTTGGATCAGAATTCCTTGATAAAACTGGATATTCCTGTTGCAGCTAAATATAAGAATAGTCAGGAGATGACATGGATCACCATAAGGTGGTGATATATGTTACCGGCAAAGGTAGCTAATTATGCAATTCCGATACCCGGGGGTAAAAAAAAAATACCTAAATTTGATAGATGGCGCCAACTATACAGGGATAAAAGAATGACTGAAAAGATTTCCAATAAAAGAATATTTGTCGTAGATGATGACCTGCCTAGTTTTCAGTTGATTGAAGAGATTTTTTACAGTTATAAGGTAACTCTTGAATATTTTGCCAGCGGGGAAGAGTTTTTGCAAACAATCAGCAGGGATAATCTGCCTGACCTGGTCATAATGGATATTCAGTTGCCGGGTGCTGACGGACTGGAACTGACAAAGGAGGTTAAGAAGATAGATCCTTCGGTACCGGTAATAGCCTATACCTCATATGCTATGGCGGGGGACAAGGAACGTTGTATTAAGGCCGGTTGCAGTGCCTATGTTTCGAAGCCGATAGATCTTGACAAATTTCTTGACACGGTTTCGGGGTATATCTGAAACTGAAGTATCAGCCTCCGTTCCGCATAATAAGTTTGATAATTCTTTTTTATCTGAACAGGAAAATGGTATAATATTTTACCTGCAAATTGTGTATTTTAGCAAAATGTATTACCAAAATTATGATTGCAGCAGAAAATTATAAATTATAAATTATGCAAAAAGATGCCAGGATCTTTGATTTGATCAGGAAAGAAGATAAAAGACAATTGGAAGGTATTGAACTTATTGCTTCTGAAAATTTTGTCAGCAACCAGGTTATGGAAGCTATGGGGTCGTGTCTCACAAACAAGTACGCGGAAGGCTATCCCGGAAAAAGGTATTACGGAGGATGCCAGTTTATTGATGAGGTTGAACAGCTGGCAATAGACCGCCTGAAGAAACTGTTTAGTGCCGATTATGCAAATGTGCAGCCACACTCGGGAGCACAGGCGAATGCAGCTGTTATGCTGGCAATACTCAAGCCGGGTGATGTTTTTCTCGGACTGGATCTGTCGCATGGAGGACACCTTACACATGGATCATTTGTTAATTATTCTGGCATACTATATAAACCGGTGGCGTATGAGGTTAAGAAGGAGAGCGGAACGGTTGACTATGACATGATGGAGCAGCTTGCCCGAAAAGAGAAACCGAAACTGATTGTTGCCGGTGCTTCTGCTTATTCGAGGGACTGGGACTATAAGCGGATGCGTGAGATTGCCGACAATGCAGGAGCATTATTGATGGCTGATATTGCTCATCCGGCCGGGTTTATTGCAAAAGGACTTTTAAATCACCCGTTTCCACATTGTCATATTGTTACCTCAACTACACACAAAACACTCCGCGGTCCACGGGGTGGTATAATCCTTATAGGAAGCGATTTTGAAAATCCATGGGGATTGAAGACTCCAAAGGGCAATGTGAAGATGATGTCGCAAATCATCGATTCAGCTGTATTTCCCGGTACCCAGGGAGGACCCCTTGAGCATGTAATTGCAGCCAAAGCTGTTGCATTTGAAGAGGCACTTTCAGAAGGTTTCGGCGATTATATGCTGAGGGTTAAAGTAAATGCCGCAGCTATGGCAAGTGCATTTATGGATAAGGGTTACAAAATCATTTCGGGCGGAACGGACAATCATTCAATGCTGATTGACCTGCGTACCAAGGTTCCCGGCATTACTGGCAAGGTGGTTGAAAACACCCTGGTAAAGGCCGATATCACAATTAATAAGAACATGGTGCCTTTTGACGACCGGTCACCCTTCCAGACTTCGGGGATAAGGATAGGTACCCCGGCAATAACCACCAGGGGCCTGAAAGATAGTGATATGGTCAGGATTGTTGAGATGGTTGATGAGGTTATCATGAACACAGATAACATAAAGGTCATTGCCGATGTGAAAAGCCGGGTAAACCAAATGATGGAGAATTATCCTAAATTTACCTGGTAAGGACCGGGTGTGAAAATAGGAATTACTGCAGCCTGAAATGATAGGTTATAGTTCCACGCTGGAAGGCGGGTGCATCAGGTCTTATGTTGAATTTGGCACGTTCTGCAGCTCTTCTTGCCGTATTTAGAAGGTAATCATTCATGGTTGTCGACCCCCTTACTCCCGCTGTGGCACTTGTTACGTCTCCGTTCCGGTTTACGGTAACTTCCACAACTACAATTCCTTCTACCTGCGACTGGTATTCAGGCAGTGGCAGTGACGTTGCATTTCTTCCGGCAAGGCTGAAAGATACGCCATCCGGACTTCCTGTGTCACCACCTTCTCTGTGCGGCGAGTCTGCTGAACCGGTTACTCTTCCCTGGTTCCCCGGTCCGGTGGTTTCACCTTCAGCAGTGCCTGTGTCGCCGGTGGCGGTTCTCCCCGGAAAAAGCGCGTTCGGATTGGGTCTTCTTTCGGGCACCTCTTCCTGCACCTCTTCGGTGGCAACCTCTTCAACGGCTTCCTGTCTGGTCTGCTCTGCGGGCCTTACCGGTTCGGGTTGCCTTGTTTCCTGTGGTTGCTGAACAGGAAGGGAAGGTGCTTCCTCTATATCCTGTGTAATAATATCTTCATCGGTTTCCGGTTCACTCACCGGTGCGGGCGGAGGAGTTGGCGGGGCTGCTTCCTGCCTTTGCGGCTGGCTTAGGCCAAAACCGTCATCGTCTGTTCCGAAATTAATTATTATCCCCTCTTCTCCAGGCAGGGGCAAAGGGGTTGAGAAGCCCAGGAATACGATAATAAGAGTTATTACCACGTGAAAAACAGTGGTGCCGATGATACCTTTCTTATGCTTTTCAAAATAATCGTGCATTTTACCTGGCGCTTGTTGCTAGTATTAATCTGTACCTGTTGTCTTTAGCTATGTTCATTACCCTGACAACCTGCTCCATGGGTACGCTGCGGTCAACATGCAGCGAAATTGTAGGTTCAGGCTCCCCCTGTAGTCTATCTTGCAAAATCTGTTCCAAATCTGCAATATCTACAGGTGTAGTTTCGACAAAATATTCAAAGTTTCTTGTAATTGACACCGTGGTGATCGGATTTGCCATTGTCTGGTGTGCACTTTGAGGCAGCAATAGTTTGAGCGCATTAGGAGCAATAAGTGTCGAACTGATCATGAAGAAAATCAGCAAAAGGAATACAATGTCTGTCATCCCTGACATACTGAATCCCGCTTGTATCTTGTTTCTTGAATGCAACGACATGGTTGGTTATTATTTATTTTTAAAAAATGTCCCCTCTTAGTAAACATTCTGAATCTCTCAGTTAACCGGTTCATTAAGAAGATCCATGAACTCAGTGGTATTTGCCTCCAGTCTGAAAACAACCTTTTCAACCTTTGCCACCAGCGCATTGTAAGCAAGAAATGCAAGGATGCCGACCATCAGGCCCGCCATGGTGGTTATCATTGCCGTGTAAATACCATTGGACAATAGCGATACATCGATATTGGCACCGGCGTTTGACATATCATAGAATGCTCTGATCATACCCATCACAGTACCGAGAAAACCAATCATCGGGGCTGCTCCTGCAACAGTTGCCAGAAATGGCAAACCCTTTTCAAGCTTATAAATCTCAAGTTTACCCACATTCTCTATTGCAGCATTTATGTCATTCAGGGGCCGGCCAATTCGGCTGACTCCCTTTTCTATCATCTTTGCAACCGGGTTGTCGGTCGACTGGCAAAGGGTAATGGCCGAGTCAAGTTTATCATCATGAATATAATCCTTGATCTTGTTCATAAAATTGAAATCTATCTTTTCTGCTTTCTTTATGGCAAAATACCGTTCAAAAAAAATGTATACTGCCACAATTGATAATGCTACAATCGGTAACATTACCCATCCGCCTTTAAAGGCAAGTTCCCAGTATGACATGGTTAATTCACCTTGTTCCTGAAGTGGTTCCAGATTGTTCAGGTTTTCTGAGAGGCTGACCTGGAGTAAAATAAAATTGATCATAGTTAACGTAGTTGTTGAGAGTTACTTAAAATGGTTTAAAATACTGTTAAACAAAGAATATTATCTCGAAAATCAATCTGCCAAATATACATGAATTTTTTTCAGCTTAAAATACACACAACCAAGATGAAAAAAATTTATGTGAAAACGAAGTGTTTCCGACTGTAAGCATAAATTTTGGATATTTTCTCAAAACAAAATTTATGCTTTTTTACAGAAGAAATATACATGAATTTTGCATCTAAATAAAATCGCAAAACGCACTGACCACAGCATGCAAAATAGACCTTCAGGTCAATTTTTTCTGCGTGAAATAACAAAAATACGCATGAAAAAATTTGGCCTCTATACGGGATAAATTTACATGAATCATTCCATTCGTAAAAATTAAAAACTGCAAATTACAATTATTCATCCTCCTCTTTCCTGGCTGACATTATCCTGCCCCAGTACCTGTTTATGAGTTCGTCAAA
>SKND01000389.1 GCA_007120695.1 Bacteroidales bacterium
AAAGAATGGGTTTTCTTTACCCTCTTTGGTGCAGGCAAAGTATGTTATCCTCAGAATCACGGAACCAGGCAGTGCGCATATTATTTTCCTGATGAATGTGATGGTCATCAGTTTTAAATGAGGGTTCATCATAATCCTCAAATCGAACACCTTTGTTTTCTAGTTCCCGGATTTCCTGTTCAATATCAGAAACTTCAAAAGTTGCCAGCGTAAATTTTCCCTTTGAAGATTCTTCGTGAGGCTCTAACATAAGGTTACTACCGTTACCGGCTCTTAATTCCAAATGATGGGGATCATCCATGTGTATTTGGAGACCCAGTTTTTCAGTATAAAACCTTTTAGCCCTTTCCAGATCAACTACTGGAATGGTTGGAGTTACAGATGCATTATTAATCATAACAATATTTTTTAGTTAACCAATTTATTTACAAGTAATTGAATACACACTTCCTCTTTTATTAGTTAACAAAATATATTGGCCATTGTTTATAAAAAACCTGTGAAAAGCTTGAAAAAAATTTACCGGTGCCTCAGGCTAACTTTAAATACCAAAGCCGGATAAAAATTTGCACATACCGGGAGTTAATGTTGAATTATGAGATTAGAGGTTCCCGGGTTTTGACTGTCAGCTTAAGATGAAAATGTATTCCAGCACATAGGACTGGCTCAGTAACCCACAGATAGCTTTCCTGGTTATAATTGTGGGCTTCTTTGGTATTTACTTGGGTCTAAAAAAAATGAAGGCAAAACCTGACAAGGGTTAATGCCTGGCTGCGGAGTTTGTCTGAAGGGTTGCAGTCCCGGTGCACTGAAATTGAAACTGCGTGAGCAAAGGGTAATTACCCCGGTGAATTCGGTGCACAGGGTGGTTTTGATGGCTGTTGAGCGGGGAAAGCTGCAAAACCTGATATTCGACAACCAGGTTCTGTTCAACCACAGGGCTATGGCAGCGGTGCTCGGGGTAATACTTAAGCTGCCGCCTGCAAAGCAGATCCTTGCCAGCAATCAGTTCCGGTCAAGGTATCTTCTTGCACTTATAAAAAACCACACAAGGAGATAGTCAATTTAGATTATAACCCTGATATAAAAAATCATAGGGTGAGATAATTTTTCAACCTGGATGATATTTTTACCATGCAAAAGAGGCTGCCCTTATGGGACAGCCTCCTTGATGAGATCCTGATAAATCGGATCAGGAGCTCAATTTTTTTGGGTTTCTATAAGCCAAGATCAACTGGTAATATTACTGCGTCGATAACGTGGATAATTCCGTTCGATGCAGAGATGTCAGCGGCAACAATATTAGCTGTGTTTCCGACGGCGGTTATCATCCCTTCGCGATCCACTGAAAATGTTGCTCCCAGAAGGGTTGTGATTGTCCGGGGGCGTACCGGGGGAACAACGCTGTTTGCAGCACGACGGCCCTCAGCCACGTGATATAAAAGAACGCTTTTTACAGTACCTTCACCGAGCAGGTCGTCGATCGCTGCAAACGGACCTTCTTCAGCCAGTACGTCTGGATCTAGAAGCGAGGCCACGGCAGTGACCAGGTTACCGAAAGCCTCATCGGTCGGGGCGAACACAGTGTACTGCTCGCCACCAGTGAAGACTCCGGCCAGTTCGGCGTAAAGAAGAGCATCAAGGAGCAGTGTAAACTCGGCGTCTTCTTCTGCAGTGGCGGAAGAAATTACAATCTCAGCAATTGATTCTCCACCGGGGGCCGGGGCAGCCTGAGGTGCTGGTAGATCAACAATCTCTCCCGCTGGTACTCCGGCGGGGGGACCTTTTCTAAGGTCATCCTTTTCACAGGAAAAGGCAATAAAAGCTAACAAACCTAACAAAATCAGATTTCTTTTCATAGGATTTAAATTTTTACGGTTAATGATCTTTATAAATTGTTAATAAATTTAATAAGAAATCGATTACCTAATTAAAATTTTCTGATAGAACCTACCTATTAATTGATAAAACTCTCCTAACTGGTGACGAAAGACTATTTACTTCCCTATTCCTGATGATCGTTAATAGCAAGAGTGGGAGCTTTTCATCTTGCCCGATTTTGTTCAAAAACGCCTGCCACATTTTCAATCGATTCGGATTAGTAACAAATTCAGATGAAAATAAACTGTGGAGCTGAAGCATTACTCATAATAATACCTCCATGTGTTGGTTCAGAATTTTTTCTATACGCAAGAGCCTGGAATACTTGAGCAGCACATCTATATTCCGGTCGGTTCGTTTCAGATAGCTTTTCAAGACTTCAGAAGTCATTTCTTTGCCCACTTTATTGCGGAATCTAATGGCATCGCATACTGATTTCTCAATATTATAAATAGAAATTATTCCCTCATTGGATTTCAGATTCTCATTGCCCAGGGAGTAGTATTCAGAACTCCAATAGTATATTTTTACAGGTGGGTAAGCTGGCAGGACAATCTTTGCTTTATTTGGGATTGCCATATAGTAAGATGCAGGGACATGAGTTGTCAATTCATAAAAATACCAGGCTGAAAAAAGGCACAAATATCCGTTAGGAACTATACGACAAACCTCAACCCAATCATTATCGACAGCAAGCTGAACATGTTTATACAAACCGCGTTTTACCATAACCACATCCCCCTGGTCAACCAACTTCTTAAGATGGTATTGTTGTGCACGGCTATTTAGTTGGCGTGATTGCAGATATCCTTTCTGCGCTTTAAATATTTGTATTATTCCATTTTGCATGATTGCGTAAATATACGGTAAATAAATATAATTACCGTAATATTGTGCAACAAATAAACTCCCCTTCAGTCTTTTCAAGATACCTTCCCAAGCTCTGTATCATAGCAACAGTTATAGCTTTTCCCGGTTTATATTTACCCTTTCCTAACCTGCCAATTTCACCGGGCGGGATTCCAAGAAAAGCCTTTATCCGTTCTTCCCACTGCTCCATCAGCTGTTTCCGGTGAACAATCACCAAGGCAGGCTGCTTTTTAGACGCAATAATTTGCAGGCCAATAACCGTTTTCCCAGACCCCGCAGGTGCTGCTATGACACCAAAATCCTTCACTTTTGTTGCCTCAATCGCCTGTTTCTGGTGCTCACGCAAAGAAAAGCCTGTTGAAAACTCAATTTCCTCAAGCTTTCTTCTCCCGTCAACAAAATCCAACATTATTGCAGCCTGCTTACAATACCTTAATAGTCTGCCGACAAATCCCCTGAGCAAGACAACCTCCTCTTCAGTCTCTTCTATGAGATTAAAAAATCCTGGTATTCCATATGTGCTTCTACCGGATTTCTTTCTGGCATAGTATTCTGAATCGGCAAAAGTGAGTTCATCCCGCATGAACTTAACCAGACCGTCAGTAATTCCCTTTCGGGGAATAGTCTGATCCGAAGTTTCCCGGGACCCCCTCGTCCCTGGCAACTTTCACTACTAATGGTTCCGTCTCATTAACTGAATAATCACTCCCGGCTCCAATATCCTTAAAAAGACTCAACCCTGAACTACCAGCGTAAATTGTATTCTTCCCCGAAAGGGTCCTGTAAATCATGTCCAGATGGGTAGTATCTGCCCTTTTGATATATTTCAGGAATTCCCACTGGTTTCTGTGCGGCCTAAATTCTTCATCAACAAAACAACTATTGCCGGAAGAAAGCGCTGGTTTATACAAAGGTAAGGCGATCAGGTTGCCAAGTTTTTGACCTGAGAGCCAGTCCTGGCTCATTAATAACCATATAAAGTATTTGTATATTTGCTTTATGCAAGATAAAGACAACATATTAAAGTTGATTAAAACTACGGTTAATAAAACAGAACCCGGTGCAACTCTCATCTTATATGGATCATATGCACGAGGCGACTACAGGGATGAGTCTGATTTAGATTTACTTGTAATTGTTGATAAAAATGAAATAACACGGAGTGATCAGAAAAGAATAAAATATCCGCTTTACGACATCGAATTTGAAACAGGGATAATTATCAGTCCAGTTGTTTTATCTAAGAAAGATTGGGAAACAAAACATCGGATAACCCCATTTTATGATAACACCTCCAGGGAAGGGAAAGTCTTATGAAAGAAATTGATATCCGCGGCCCCCTGAATTTTGTAACTTCATAAACAAATGAAGACCAGAGACGAAATAATATCTTTCATTGCCCGGAATAAGAATTTGTTCAGGAAGAAATTCTATATAACCAAAATTGGGATTTTCGGATCATATGCCAGAGGAGAACAGAACAAAGACAGTGATATTGATTTAATTGTTGAATTTGAGGATAACACACCAAATTTCTACGACCTTAAATTGGATATGAAAGAATTATTCAGGAGGAAGCTGGGCATAGAGGTATATATCTGCCGGGAAAAGTATATTAAACCCAGGATAAAAGAGGAAATACTTAAAGAGACTCTGTATGTTAATTAAAGATAAATGTGAATATCTCGAGGAAATTGGTAAAATGTGAGCATCGTATTCTTCAAGAAAAGAACTGAACTGTTTTTCAAGTCGTTAATAATTCTCTTGCGTTTGTATCTTTAAAAAATTTCCTCTAACATATTCTTTAAGCCAGGAAGATCCTCTTTAAT
Organism: Bacteroidales bacterium; assembly: GCA_007120695.1. GTDB lineage: Bacteria > Bacteroidota > Bacteroidia > Bacteroidales > PUMT01 > PXAP01. Next base: position 4,581 of record SKND01000389.1, read on the forward strand.
AGTTTTCCAAATAACATCAGTATCCACCCCAATATAGTCATGAATAAGTTTATCACGCATTCCGGCCATTTCCTTCCAGGGAACCTCATGATTAACTTTTCTGAATTCATCCGAGACCTTTTTTGATGCCTCTCCAATTATCTCAAAGTTTCTTATCA
>SKND01000353.1 GCA_007120695.1 Bacteroidales bacterium
AGCGCAGCCCTGGGCCTTTTGGCATCTATGCTGATCTCCAGCGGAATCAATCCCCTGAAATGCTCCTCAAAATGCAACAGATCGGTATAAACAGGATCATTTTGCGGCAGATCATCAACAATATATCCCGTACTTTCAATCCTTGTTATGCCTGCTACGGATATTATGATCAAAAGAAATGCAACTGGATAGATTTTTAGCCGGTGGTTGACGGCAAGATGTTCAAACAAGCTAATCGCTTTCCTTACGGCGATATTATCGAGGTGCCTTACATGCTTTTCACCCGGTGCCGGAAGGAAGCTGAAGATGACAGGGATCAGCAGCAAAGATAATACGAATATGCCCATTATATTGAGTGATGCCACAACTCCGAATTCCTTAAGTATTTTGGTACTTGTAAGTATGAAGGTTGCAAATCCTGCCGATGTTGTAAGGTTGGTAAGAAACGTGGCGGCTCCGATTTTTTGTATAACCCTTTGAAGGGCTTTTATCTTATTGCCATGATTGCGGTATTCATTGTGGTACTTGTTGAGCAGAAACACTGAATTTGGTATACCTATTACTATAAGGAGCGGAGGTATCATAGCGGTAAGGAGGGTAATCTCATATCCAAGAAGTGAAATAGAACCGAGCGCCCATACTACACCTGTGGCAACAACCAGAAGAGAAAACATCACTACCCTGAAAGACCGGAAGAACAGGAACATTATTACACCGGTAATAACAAGGGCAAGAACTATGAACATATAAAGCTCCCCTTCTATCTTTTCGGCAGTCTTGATACGAATATAGGGCAGTCCGCTGTAATGAACCTCCAGGCCATGTTTTGCCACATAACTATTGCAAAGGGTTTCAATATCACCTATCAGCCTGTTTCTTTCGCTGCTTTCAAGAACATCCCTTTCAAGACTTATAAGGATAAGATAGGTTCCTGATTCAGTATTATATAGCAGATCGCTGTAAAAAGGAAGGGAAAGCATCAGTTTTCCCAGGCTGTCTGCCTCTTTTGCTGAAACAGGTGTTTCAGTAACAAGGGACTGAAGCTCGAATGATCTATTATCATTATTCTTCACCAGGTTGAAAACACTGGTAATCGATACTGCACTTCTTACTCCCTCTGTTTCTTCCAGCTCTTCCATAAGTTCAATCCAGCCAGTCAATGCCTCAGGTTCGAAAAAGGCGTTATTACTGATACCGATAACAACAATATTGCCATCCTGCCCGAATACTTCACTGTACTCCCTGAATTCGATAAGTGTTGAATCTGATTCAGGAAGGAGAGGAGCATGCTCATATGACATTTTGACCTCCCTGGCCTTAAATCCCATGAATGCTGTAAACAGGGCCAATAATATGAGGAACAGGATCCTGTTTCTGAGTATAATTCCTGCAATAATTGTGAACATAAAAATTATCTTTCCTTAGATATCAAAAAACCATTCTTAAACATTCCCGGCAATATCCTGCTACTTCTCAGTTGGATACTGAAAATACCAGGCACTTGTTTATCAGGCTGTAAAACTTTTAATGGAAATCATTAATATAAGATGCAAGGGTTTCGCTTACCGGAACTCCGGCATAACTTCTTTAATTACTGATTAAAACCACGTAAAAGTAGTATTGCCGGAGATTATTTCCAAAATATTTATTCTTTATTATATGGTTTGCTAAGTAGTAGGATATAAAGAATATACGGGATATATTCTTAACTCTTTACGTTTTTTTTTTTAATTATATATTATTCTTTTAATTTTGGCGTGCAACTAAAGCACAAAATGCAGTATACCTTAATAGATTTTCTGGCTTTACTGGGCTCGCTCGGGTTTTTTCTTTTCGGAATGAAATCTATGAGTGAGGCGCTTCAGAAAGTGGCAGGCGATAAGCTCAGAGGTATACTTGCAGCAATGACCTCCAGCAGGATAAAAGGCATTTTCACAGGCTTTATGATAACTGCCCTCGTCCAGTCCTCTACTGCCACCACAGTAATGCTTGTCAGCTTTGTTAATGCCGGTCTCATTAATCTGATTCAGGCCATAGGGGTAGTTATGGGTGCCAATATAGGCACAACAGTTACAGCCTGGCTTATATCCCTTCTCGGGTTCAAGTTCAGTATCAGCTTCATATCACTTCCGTTGATAGGGGTGAGTTTCCCTTTTCTCTTTTCCAAGTCAAAAAAGAGGAAATCTATTGCTGAACTAATCATAGGATTTGCAATGGTTTTTCTCGGACTTGAGTTCTTAAAGGAGTCGCTTCCCAATATTGAGCAGCATCCTGAAATACTCAGTTTCCTTTCCTCATATACAAATATGGGCATCTGGTCAGTGCTTCTGTTCCTTTCCATAGGAACAATTCTGACCTTCGTGATCCAGTCCTCCAGCGCCACCATGGCACTTACCCTTGTAATGTGTAATAATGGCTGGATATCTTTTGATATGGCAGCAGCCATGGTATTGGGAGAGAATATAGGAACCACTATTACGGCCAATATTGCTGCAATGATTGCCAACGTGTCGGCCAAAAGAACAGCCCGGGCTCACCTTATATTTAATTTGGTCGGAGTGATCTGGGTACTATTGATATTCAACTTTTTCCTTAAGCAGATAGATCAGTTTCTTGCAGGAATAGGACTGCTGTCACCATTTGAATTCGCCCAGGGCATTCCTATTGCCCTCTCGATCTTCCATACAGTTTTTAACGTCTTAAATGCACTATTGCTGCTTGGGTTTGCTTCACTCATTGCCCGGATAGTTACACGGCTGGTACCGCTTAAGGAGGAAGACGAGGAGGAGTTCAGGCTGAAATATATTAATACCGGTATGCTTTCCACGGCAGAGTTATCATTGTTCCAGGCCAAGAAGGAGATTTCCCTGTATGCTAAAAGAACACGGAAAATGACTGATTATGCCAGGTCTCTCTTCAATTCAAATAAAGAGGCGGACATCGAATATTATTTCAACAAGGTTGAGAAATATGAGGAGATCAGCGACCGTATGGAGGTGGAGATAGCAACCTATCTTACCAAAGTTTCTGGTGGCCATCTTAGTCCCCAGGGTTCCCAGCGCCTTCAGACAATGCTCAAGCTTATCGACAATATTGAAAGTATAGGCGATTCATGCCAGAATGTTGCCAGGGCAATATACCGTAAAAAACAGAAAAAAATCCAGTTTACTCAGGCTCTGCGTGATAATGTGAACAAGATGTTCAAGCTGGTTGAGAAAGCCCAGGACATTATGAACGATAACCTCGATGATGATTATCATAACGTAAAGGTTGACAGTGCCATTGAGATGGAGTACAAAATCAATAAATTCCGCAATAAGCTGAAGAAGGAGCATATCAAAAAGCTCAAGGAAAAGGATTATAAGTATGATGCCGGAATCATTTACAACGATATAATATCACACTGCGAAAGAATGGGCGACCATATCGTTAATGTGACCGAAAGTATAATCGAAAGGTTTGACTAAATTACTACCGGCTTATTTCTTAAGTGCTTCTGCCCCGCCTACAATCTCAATAATCTCATTTGTGATACTTGACTGACGAGCTTTATTGTATTGTGTTCGAAGTTCTTTGATGAGCTGATCGGCATTATCGGTAGCTTTATGCATAGAAGTCATCCTGGCACCGTATTCGGACGCAACCGATTCGAGAATAGTCTTATAAAACTCTGTTTTTAAATATTTGGGCATCAGGCGACCGACAAGAAAATCGCCCGAAGGTTCGATCAGGTAACTGTGTTTTGCTATGTCTATCTCTTCGGCAGTGCAAAGATCCTGGGGAGGACTAAGTGGCAGAAAAGTCTCGCGGGTAACTATTTGTATGGCAGCATTCTTGAATTGATTATATACAATTTCAATCCGGTCGTAATTGCTGCCGGTAAATTTGTCCAGAAGTGATTGAATAAATGGTATAGAATTTTCAAAAGAGAGCTGGTCAAGCAAATCATGCCTTGTTTCCGTTATAAGGTAATCCTTTGATTTCAGATAGTCTTCGGCTTTCTTCCCGATACAGATAAAGTCCACCTTATTCTGCGATGCAAGTTCCCTGAAATCTTTTTTTGATATTTCAATGGCCTTTTTAGCCACATTTATATTGAATGCTCCGCATAATCCCCTGTTTGATCCAATGACCACTATCAACACCCTTTTAACCTCACGATGCGAATAAAAAGGTGTCTCTTTGTTTGGCATGCACATCTGGCAGTGCAGGAGTATTTCGTGGAGTTTCCAGGCATAGGGTCTCATCTGAATAATTGCATCCTGCGCCCTCCTTAGCTTGGCGGCAGATACCATCTTCATTGCATTGGTAATCTGCTTTGTTGAGCTTACAGATTCTATCCTGGTCCTTATTTCCTTGAGATTTGCCATACTTATTTAACGGATTCTGGTCAGTCCACCGGTTTTTTGACAATAAACCTGTCTACTACCTCTATTGCAGCCTCTCCCAGATTAGTCTCCAGTTTTTCATTCCAGGTACCCTTTTTAAGTTCATCCAGTATCTCGGGCCTGGTACTTTCAAGATGGTTAAGAAAGTCTGTTTCAAATTGCCTGATCTTTGCAATTGGTACCTCCCTGAGCATTCCTTTAGTTCCGCAATATAATATTGCAATCTGCTTATCAACAGTCATGGGTGAATACTGGTTCTGTTTAAGGATCTCCACATTCCTTGATCCCTTGTTAAGTACCGCCATGGTTGCTGCGTCAAGATCCGAACCAAACTTTGAGAACGCTTCAAG
>SKND01000292.1 GCA_007120695.1 Bacteroidales bacterium
ATGCCACTGTCCGTGAGCCGGGCTATAGTGCCAAGCACCCTGGTATAGCCCCTGGGCACGACTCTTTTGTATTCGAACCAGAAATCAAAAATATCGCCCAGCAGGTAGATCTCCTGAGCATCGTCAGAGATACTGTCCAGCCATTTTACAAAAAGCCTCTCCCTGGGAAGGCTTTCAGCCGGGCCCGATAAACCAAAATGGGCATCGGAGGCGAAGTATATTTTCTTTTGGTTGCTCAAGTCAGGGGATGGTTCATAAAAATCTTAGCTAATCAAGTCTTTGCTAGTTGAGTCTTTGCTTATCGAGTCATTGCTAAACGATTCTTTACTAATCGAGAGCTCTTGAGAGCCTTCGCCTGAGTTCGGCCGGCGAAAGATTTCTGGCTACCACACCCACTTCGTGGTTAATAAGATAATTTGCAGGTATCTGTTGTACATTGTAATTCTGAGCTGCGCTGAAACTGCCCTCTCCGAGCTCGGCAACATGTATCCACGGCAGCTCTGAAAACTCAATACTTCTGAGCCACTCTTCCCTGCTTCTTTCAACAGATACCTGGAATATCTCAAAACCTTTGTTTTTGTATGCATTGTAAACGGGTATAAGCTGATGGCTCAACTGCACGCTTTCGGGATTAAGTGAAGAACCGAAAAGCACAAGCTTGTACTTCTGGGGTAATAAGCGCAATCTTATTGTATCCCCATCCCTGCCCGGCATTGCTATATCAGGGTATGTGGTGATAACGTCACCCCTTTGTTCGGCAAGAGCCGATAACCTGTGGAGCTCATACCGCCTCTCCTGGTTCTCTGCATCTGAAGCCAGTGCCCTGACATGGGGAGATTGTGGATACTTTTTTACCAGGGCTTCGGAAACGATCTTCAGAAACTGGATATCCCTGGTCCGGTTAAGTACATAATTCTGGTCGTCAATCACCTGGTAAAGTGCTGTAATGGCAGCCATTGACTCCATATTTTCAAGAATAAATGCAATCGAAAAATCCCGCTGATCCTTAATTATCTCCTCCAGCTCCCGGTTGATCCTGGCCTCTTCCTCCTCGTAACCAGGACCATCTTCAAGGGCAATTATTTCATCTATCAGAGGTTCCATCTGCTTTCTTGTTACCATCAGCCGGTCGTTGAGCTTTTTAAGCAGTTCTGATCCTTCCGAACCTTCAACCGTGTATGTACCCGGCAGATTTGAGGCGCCTGCATTAACGGTAATATCCTCGCCGGGTCCGGCAAGCAGTGTTATAAAATTATTGTCTGTAAGCCTTAGCCTGTAAAAAGAGGGCTCTGCAGCTGTGGTTGAAAATGAGAAATTGCCGTTACTTTTCAGTAAAACGGAGTCGAGTAACCGGGAGCCTTCTACCTGAAGCTTATCAAAGTAGAGGACTTTACCCTCTCCGGCATCAATTTTGCCGCTTAACCTGACCTTCGATGAATCACCGCAGGAGGATAATATTATAAGGGTTAATGACATTAGAAAAGCGGTCAGCAACTGCATGGTTTTCCTGCCGGTGTAATGCCCCGGTGCTCTTTTGCTGCCTGTTTTGCAGGTGGATAATAAATTCAACGGCTCCATTAAGAAATAGTATAAATTAATTAAACAATACAGTACCGATACACAATATATTCATCGGGGTTCATGCCGGCAAGTCAGTCAAACAACTCTGCCAGCGCCCTGCCCAGCTCTGCCCCTCTCAGATTCCTTGCCATTATCCGGCCGTCCGGATCAAGCAGGTAGTTGGCAGGTATACCTTCTATCTGGTATAGCGGAACGACCTGTGAGCTCCAGAATTGCAGGTCGCTTACATGAGTCCACTGCTGAAGATTATCCTCCTCTATACCTCTGAGCCATGCCTCCCTGGTACGGTCGAGCGAAACCTGGTAGATATCAAAACCCTGATCATGATACCTGTTATAAGCTTCAACAAGGTAGGGATTCTCCTCTCTGCAGGGCCCGCACCATGCTGCCCAGAAATCAAGCAGCACATAACTGCCCCGCAGTGATGAAAGACTTACTGTTTCTCCTTCAGGGTCGGGCAATGATATTTCAGGGGCCACAGCCCCGTTACCCAGCGAGCTCTCCCGCTGCCTTCTGAGCTCAAACTGCTCCTTCATCTGGCTCACATTTTCATTAAGGGTTACCGTATAGTCCAGATCCGGATACTTTTCTATCAGGACCGAGTCAACCATTGAATAATACCTGAAATCTTCCTGCTGGTTAAGGATAAATGTGTTAGGGTCGATCTGCTGGTATAGAGCCATAAGACTGGCCAGCGATCCGGGATTACGGTTTATGAAATCGATGGTGAACTGTCTCAGTTCTCCGGTTATTTCATTAAAATTTGCCTCCGTTCTCTCCCTTAGTCTCTGAATTTCAGCGGGTGTCCCGTCAAGGTTGCTTCGGTAGTGCCTGCCGAGCGAGTCCAGTTTGTGTATTGATGAGGTTATTTCGCCAAACAGTTCCACTGCCAGCTCAGACTCTGTTGATCCCTCTATCCTGGCAGTACGCGGAAGATCATTATAATCGGCTGTTAACTGGATATCATCTCCTGGTTTTACAATCAGGAACACCTGGTTAAGATGGTTTTCCCTTAATGGCATAAACCTGATCCGGTCAATCTCACCGTCAAACCTGAAGGTGCCATCGGCACCGGCAACAACCGAGTCGTACACGGAGAAATCGACTGCGCTCATCTCGTAGAGGTAGACGGTTTTGCCGGAAGCATTATCGAGTATGCCGCTTATTGAAAAAGTGTGGTCCGGCTCCGAACATGATGAAAGAGCAATTATTATCAACGCTGCAAGTGAAACTATCATATTCCTGTTAGCCGCAATCCTGTATCTTCCGTCCATATTATTGATTGTCATCATAATAACTGTTTTTAAACGCACTGGTTATTATTGCGAAGATAACGATTTTTTAATTTTGGCATAAACGGCATACCGTTACCCTAACACCGTTACTGCCTGAGGAGGAACCCCTGTGCTACCAGAAAAGGAACACTGGTACTGCCTGAAAAGGAACACTGGTACTGCCTGAAAAGGAACACTGGTACTGCCTGAAAAGGAACCCCGGTAACGCCTGAGAAGAATCTCCGGCAATTATTAAATACCATTCCGGAAATTTATTTAGTTTTCAGACAAATACCTTATACATAGAGAGACAAATATTTTGTACTTTTACAATGAGTTCAGCTGTTATTTTACTGATAAGGACCGTATTCAAAAACATTCACCCAGGTTAAACCGATGAGTTACCTCAATTTTGACAAAACAAAGCTGATCAACCTATCATATTCACTTAACCGTGAATTGATCAGATCGAACAGTGCGGGATCATATGCCTGCACTACCATTTTATCAAGCAATACCAGGAAGTATCACGGACTGCTGGTTTGTCCGCTGGAATACCTTGACGGAGGGCATCATGTGCTTTTGTCGGGGTTGCATGAAACGGTCATCCAGCATGATCAGGCGTTTAACCTGGGTATTCATAAATATGCCGGCGATTATTATAATCCCAAGGGGCACAAGTATCTCAGGGATTTCAGTACCGACCCGATACCGAAGCTCCTCTACCGTGTAGGGGGGGTCATATTGTCGAGGGAGTGGATACTGGCCCAGAATGAAGAAAGGCTGCTTATACGTTATACCCTTGAAGATGCCAATTCGCCGACCGTTATCAGGTTCAGGCCCTTTCTTGCATTCAGGAATATTCACGCACTGGGCAAGGCTAATATGGATGTGATAACCAAAACCCAGAAGGTGAAAAAGGGAATCAAAACCCGGATGTATAACGGCTACCCTTTCCTCTTCATGCAGTTTTCGAAGGATGCTGATTTTATTAGCGGTCCTGACTGGAATTACAATGTTGAGTATTTGCAGGAGCAGAAAAGGGGTTATGAATATAAGGAGGACCTGTTCATGCCCGGATATTTTGAGCTTCCTATGAAGAAAGGCGAGTCTGTTATTTTTTCGGCGGCTACAAAAGAGGCCGATCCCGCTTCGCTGAAGCGCAAGTTCAGCGGCGAGACCAAAAAGCGGATACCCAGGAATACTTTTCACAACTGCCTTATCAACGCTTCACAGCAGTTTTTTGTACGCAGGGATAAAAAGACTGAGATAATGGCCGGATTCCCTTGGTATGGCAGGAAACTTCGCGATACATTCGGTGCTCTTCCCGGACTGACTATTGCGGCAGGTGACCTGAAGACTTTCAAGCTGGTTCTCGACTCAAGCCTTTCGGAGATGTATCGTAGCATAGATGGTGCAGGCGCCGGGACGGGCAGGCAACAGCTTTATGGTGCAGACACTCCACTCTGGTTCTTCTGGACATTGCAGCAATATGCCAACCAGCTGGGTGACAGGGCTCTTGTGTGGAATAATTACGGGAAAAAGATAAAAGGCATACTAAAAAGATACCGGGAAGGAATCGGGAATGTTGTTAAGATGCATGACAACGGACTGCTTTACTGTGGTGAGAATAATATTCCCCTCACCTGGATGGATTGTGTTGTTGACGGGATGCCTGTTACGTCCCGCTCAGGATATATTGTCGAGATCAATGCATTGTGGTACAATGCAGTCAGGTTTTCTGTCAAGCTTGCCGAGGCAGGAGGCGACAATACTTTTGTAAACCGTTGGAAAAATATACCCCCCCTGCTGAAGGAGACTTTTCCGCAACAGTTCTGGAGCGAAGAAAAGGGTTACTGTGCCGATTATGTGAGGGA
>SKND01000127.1 GCA_007120695.1 Bacteroidales bacterium
CGGGGTCTATAAATTGATCATTTTCGTCGAGGAAGCGGAAACCCAGTGCCGCAGCAATACCGGTGCCGCCATCTACCGTGGCACTGCCTCCTATTGTAAGAATTATCCTGCGAAGTCCGCTATCCAGGGCATCTCTGATAAGCTCACCTGTTCCGTGAGAGGAGGTTTTAAGTGCATTTCGCTCTTCAGGCTTCAGAAGCTCCAGGCCGGATGCCGAAGCCATTTCGATTACAGCTGTTTTTTCATCATCCAGGACAAGGTACCCTGACTTAACCAGGCGATGAAGCGGATCGCTTACGTTAAGTTCTTTCCATGTGCCACCGCGGTGGAATCTGATGCATGAAACAGTACCCTCACCACCGTCGGCAACCGGAAAGATATTGATCTCTTTTCGGCGGGTACCGGCCTCGATATTGGTGCCGGGCTCTTTAAGATTAACGGCCTCTTTATTGACACCGGCCTCAATATTGGTGCCGGCCTCTTTAAGGTTATCGGCCTCTTTTATGCCCTCAGCAAGAAAACGGGCAACCTCCTCCGATGAGAGGCAATCCTTAAAGGAGTCGGGCGCAACAAGTATTTTATTTACAGGCGAATGGGATTTCATATTTATACTGCTTACATAAACCCGGCTATTGCAAAGTAAGTGGTAATTATTGAGAAAATTATTACTGCAATAAGGCCTGTGTTCATAGTTATTGAAGGAAGATGTGTGTTCATAAGCTGTTTCCTGTTCATTAAAAGAAAAACAGGAATTGCCACTGCCGGAAGTATTGTTGCCTGGAAAGCCTGGGACAGAACCATCAGTATGGGAGGAGTCTGCTCTATTAAGATTGATCCAAACGCAAAAAGCAGTCCCCCGAAAATCAGGACTCTGAACATCGGCGACTTAATATCGCGGGGTCTGCCGGTATAATCAGCTATCAGCCAGGGTGCAATAAGAACAATGGGAAACACTGTTGATAATCCTGCTCCCGTAATACCAAGTATCAAAAGGAAAGCGGCTGCCTGTCCACCAAGAGGCTCAAAAAGCCTTATCATTTCGACCGTAGTATCGAGCCTCAGTCCCATGATATGGAGAGTGCCTGCTGATACTGCCATGATGACACCACTTAGTAAAAGCATCATGAAGGCAGAGGAAAAGGCATCCCTTTTCTCGTCTTTTAGATTATTTATGGTCCAGCCCTTTTCAGCTACTACCGTACTGCGCATGATAAAGACCGCAGCTGAACAGGTAGTGCCAACCATTGCTGCCACAAGCCGATAAGCTCCCGGAGTCTCCGGTATGCCGGGAACCATTCCCTCAAAAATGGCAGAAAAAGATGGCCTGACCATGAAAAAGACCGCGATAAAACACAAGGCCATCAAAATAACGAAGACTGTAAGGACCTTTTCAAAAACCTTGTACCTGCCAAACCATAAAAGAAAATAGAGAATAATGGCAAATACAAGTATTATCCAGAATGTATCAATTACCAGGGCCCTGGTACCCGTAATAAGCCTGACTCCCTCCTGCACCAGTTCGGAAACAATTCCCATTATTCCCATCAGGGCCAGCAGCTCTCCAATGATAAGGGTTATTATGATATAAACCGACAGCACTTTGCCTGCCTTAAAGGAATTTTTAATGTTGAACAGGGCTGTGTTTCCGGAAACCAGTGTCACCTGTCCGTATGCAACCATCAGTATGTATGTAAATATACAGGAAAGAAGCAGGGCCCAGAACAGAGTCATACCATATTCGGCACCAGCTTTAGCCATGGTGGTTACACTGCCGGTACCGATATTGTACCCTATTAAAAATAACCCGGGGCCTATAGCACTAAGTGCTATCAGTAACTTCTTCCATATTTTTACTGACATAATATTAATCTTTAGTTGGTTATCTGTCTGATCTATATACTACTTCTCCTGCAACAACAGTTTTAATTACCTCCATGGTGAAATTTTCAAGTGTGAAAAGGATCAGGTCAGCCCGTTTACCAGGCTTAATTTCTCCCCTGTCATTCAGTCCGTATAACCGTGCAGGATTGGTACTGGCCATTTGAATAGCTGCTGCAAGATCACAACCGGTAACTTTCATGATATGACCAATTCCCTGTGATAATGGCGCCGCCGAGCCGCTTAAAACATTCTGCGCCGGATAAACCACTGCACCTTCGGGCGTCAGCTCCAGCGTGTCTCCTACATCGTTGATGTAATACCCGGCTGGCAGTCCCCCAAGCGAACTTACATCTGATGTCAATATTATTCTTTCTCTGCCTTTGGTTTTGAAGAACACCCTGATCTGCTCGGGTAAGAGGTGGAAACCATCACAAATAATGCTAATATTCATTCTGTCGTCTGAAAGCTGAGGCCAGAGAGGATTTCTGTGGCGGTTAATTGTATTGGCCAGTCCATTTCCCAGGTGAGTGGCAATTACTGCGCCCCTGTCAATAGCTTCAGTTATTTGAGCTGAAGAACCGTCGTGATGACCCAGTCCCACCCTGATCCCAAGTTCCTGGCATCTGGAAATAAATTCCATCGCTCCATCTATCTCCGGGGCCAGGGTTACCTGCAGGATATTATTTTCTGAGGCCTTATAGAGCTCCATGAACTCATCCCAGTCGGGCTTGCGAACATGCCTGAGAGGATGTGCGCCCCTGTGCCCGTCCTCCGGCGATATATAGGGCCCCTCAAGGTGAAAACCGGCAATGGAGCCCCGGGAGGCCGGATCATTTTTGGCTTTTGCCAGCAAAGCAAAATTCTTCAGGTATATACCATGATCGTTTGTGGTAAGTGTAGGGAAATAAGTAGTAATCCCTGCTTCCCAGAATGAAGTGGTTATAAGGTCAATGCCTTCAGCGGTAAGCTCCCGGCCTGTATCGACAAAAGAAATTCCCTTATAACCGTTAACCTGGTTATCTATCAAACCCGGCGCAACGAATACCCTGCTATTCTCTTCCGATAGTTTTTCGATCCTGACGATCTTTGTGATCTTTCCATCGTTATACTCAACACGAACAGGGGTGTGATCAAGATAGAAAAGACCTTCCACGCTTCCCTGTGCATAACTGCCAGTATTGACAGCCAGAAGGAAAACCAGGAATAACAATATGATTCTGATTCGTGTCATCTATGGTTATTATTTTATTTATAATTAATTCACATCGGCTTACAGTGAACAACCTTACTCCCGGAACCTTGTTGATCCTTATGATTCGACACAGGTATCAACTTTTTTTTGCAACCGGCTTTAATTCAGTCAGATCGGATATTTTAATTATTTTACCTGTCTCAATGCTATTCCTTGCCGCTATGCCAATAAGTGCAGACATCACTCCATCACGTGATCCGGCAGATTGCCTGTAATGATCCGTAGCGTCAGGATACCTGAATAAACGATCTTTAAGCTGCGGATCTGCTCCACCATGTCCTCCTGCCTGAGGCATCACCTGGATAGTTTTTACATTCCCAAACAGATTCATAATTGTAATCTCCTGGTAAGGCTTTACCCCGGTTGGCATCGATTGCTGAATCCATGAATCAAGCCTTCCTTTTGTACCATTGATAGCCACGCGGTATCCTTCATAGGGGGAGAAAGCCGTCAGCGAATAATTCACGGGCACATTGTTGGCATACCGGTATTGTACTGACATAGTATCATAAATATCAATCTCTTTTCTGAAAACACAACCATCACGGAGATAGCCGTCATGTTTCTCATGGTCGGCGTAAAGGCGCATCATGGAAGAACTTTGTGTTATATCCCAGTAAAATCTACATTCGGTTTTATAAGGACATTCACGACAGTGGGTATGACTTAGCCGGCTGTTTTTTTGTCCGTAAAAATCGAGTGATCCATATGCGAATACCTCTTCCGGTTCGGAGTCCACCCAGTAATTCAAAGTATCAAAATGATGGGTGGCTTTATGTACCAGCAATGTTCCTCCTATATCCCTTAAGCCGTGCCAGCGACGGAAATAGCTGGCCCCGTGACTGGTATCAAGATACCAGTTAAGATCGACCGACTTGATTTCCCCGATTTCGCCCGACCGCAGGAGCTCCCAGACCTTACGGACATAAGCCTGGTAACGCATATTAAAGGTCACAATAACCTTGTTTCCTGTTCTCCTTTCAGCATCAAGTATTGCCTGGCACTTTTTCTCATCGGTTGTTAGCGGTTTCTCAGAAATAACTTTAATGCCCTTTTCCAGTCCTTTAATAACAAACTCATCGTGTGTAGAATCTGTGGTAGTCACTATTAATATATCAGCATTGACCTCTTTGAGCATTTTGTCAAAATCGGTGTAAACCGGGCAATTCACTTTCATCAACTCCCTGGCATATGCAACCCTTCCGGGATTGATATCGCACAAGCCGGCGAATTCAATAATATCAGAATATTCTGCAACAACTGAGGTCCCAAACATCCCGGTTCCGCGGCTACCGGTACCAACAAGAGCCACTCTTTTCTTACGGCCGGTGAGTCCAAAAGTCTTAACAGGAGTCATCAATGCTGCAGCAGAAAAAACTCCGGTACTCTTAAGAAAATCTCTGCGGTTTATTGTTCTCATTATTTAGAATTTTTGGCATTTAGGGGTTCCACGAAAAGAAAACGGTTGCCTTAAAGAACATGAGACTTTGATTTTATAATACTCAGTGTCTGTCCCCAATGTCCACCTGCTGCATTACGCTTGCCCCAAATTTGTGATTCAGACAATTATTTTAGGTACGGACTCTACTTAGCCTGCTGCTGTTCCGGGAACAGGCGGCACCGGCTGAATATCAACCGGTCCCATCCGGTATTCTGTTGGTCCCAGCCTCTGGCTTGAGTTCATCATGTCTTCCCAGGTTACCAACTGCCCTGTATAGGCAGATTCCCTGCCCATTATCGCCACAAGCGATGATGATGCCATTCTGATGGCTTCGTTGACCGGGTTGTTGGTACGGATAGCCGTTACAAGATTAATATGTGACTGGTCCTCCATAACCACAGAAACCCTGTTGGTGGACTGACCTGATTCATCAAGCGGATACTGATATTCCCAGATAAGATTATGGTCATAGTCCCATATCTTGTTATGACAATTGGTATATCCCTTAGTTCCAAAAACAGTAAGTGTTGAAACGTTGTGACATCCGTCAATCTGGCGGTGCATTCCGTTATATTTCCTGCCGTCATCAAACTCGTAATCAACACTGATAAAATCGTACTGATCGCCTGTAGGGCGCCTGTGCCTGCCGCCCATCCCTAAAGCTTTTGAGGGGAATTTCTCAAAGAACCAGTTAAGGATATCGATCTGATGAACAAACATTTCTGCAATATGATCGCCCGAGAGCCAGGTCCAGTTAACCCAGTCCCTCAGCATATACTCCATATCGCTCCATCCCTCCTGCCTGTTGACATGCCAAAGCTTCCCGCCCAGTCTTAGGGCATTGCCGGAAATTAAATCGCCTATGGCTCCGTTTTTAACCATGCCGAATGTTGCAACACGATCCCGGGAATGTCTTAATTGTGTTCCCGAAACCACCGTTAAACCAGCAGATTCAGCCATCTTCGCCGATGCCATTATCGATCTGGCGCCAACAGGGTCAACCGCACACGGTTTTTCAATAAAGGCATGTTTTCTTGCCTGAACTGCTGCCTCGAAGTGTCTGGGGCGAAAATGGGGAGGTGTAGCACATATAATTACATCCACATCTGAATCAATCACACCCTTATAGGCATCAAATCCTGTAAAACAGTTTTGATCGGGTATATCGACATCGCGTCGTTCTTTAAGGGAACTCCGGCACCGGTCCAGCCGTTCCTGGAAAACATCTCCTAGTGCAGTTATCTGCAGATTTGGCCCTGCATTAAGAAAATTGATAGCGGCTCCGGTACCCCTGCCTCCGCAGCCTATCAGACCGGCTTTTAATGGCGGGCCATCCGGCGCTGCATCCAACAGAACAGGTGTTTCATATCTTTCTTTCTGAGATGTGCATGAAGAGAGAAGATGCCCTGCCCCGATGGCGCCCAGAACACCTAATGCAGCAGCACCTTCGATAAATTCGCGCCTGCTCCTGGATTTTGGTTTTTGTTTCATATTGACTTGTTTTTTGTATTTTGTTTTAACTTAAATATCAAATTGAAATTTTAGCTCCGGAATTCACCCGGTTTTTTGAACAAAAGCTATTCAAAGTGGCCAATTTGGTTTAACTCCACACGTGAATACCTTGTATCCTTTGTCCATTTGGCACAAATGCCACTTGATTTACTTGTTTTTGAGCTACTTGAACGTACCTCGCCCATACACCCTAATATTGGTTCTCATATCTGCCTCCTTTCTTTGTTTTTAGGCCACCTCGATGAGCCTGTCAAGCTCTTCCCAGACGGCTTTATAAAAATGATGTTCATACATCTTAAGTTCTGTCCTATGCCCACTCCGGGTTATCTTTGCAGTAACTGAAATAAACCAGTCAGCTTGAGTTCTGCTGAGAGAAGATGCAACATCAACTCATTGAAATGAGGCTTCAACAACTTTTGATTGGCCGTTTAATTTTTTCTTTGTATTTTTCATCTGATAAGTGATGTTTTTTTATTTTACTTTTTTAAGTTACAGATATCATCTGGGAACCAGATCTGCAACAATTGTATCGTCATTACACTATACTTCTCCCAAAAATATCAATGTTATAGGGGCTACCACCAATTTAATGACCGGTGGCAGCCCTATAACTATGATATACAACCTCTTAAATTGAAGCAAAGCTTATTCATTGTGGTGAATTTCAACCTTAAAAATATGTAACCCCAGATATATCAAAACTGTAATAATTAATAATTAGGGTTTTGACCGATATTCGGATTAACCTCGTACTCCTCCTGAGGTATTGGCCAGAGGTAATCCCTGTCGGATCTGTGCTGGCGTGTCAGCCCCCTGTTAAAAACTCTCCATTCACCACTTCCTTCATCTCTAAACCACATTCCTTCAACCAGTCCGGTCTTATCTTCGCCAATTCTCCAGCGATTCATATCGTGGATGCGAATTCCTTCCCAGGGAAATTCAATCGTGCGCTCCCTGCGAAGTATTTGCCTGAGTTCACCCTGAGTCTTATCAGGCGTAATAGGCGGCATATCAACGGTCGGACGCTGGCGGACTTCATTTATTGCATCGTAAACTGACTGGTCAATCTCATTCAGCTCTATTTTTGCTTCGGCATACATGAGAAGGACATCAGCATACCGTATAAGAATAAAATTTATTGTTGAATTTGATGGGTTAGCTCCATCGCTCTCAAAGTCAATCCATTTTGCAACATTAAAACCGTACTGGTTCGTAAACTCTGTACTTCCCACTGCGTCCTGTGTAGGACTACTGGGCCAGGAGTTGAATGGCACTCCATTTGGCAGGGTTGAACCGGTATAATACACATTATACCCCCAACGGGGATCAAGTCCTTCATACATGTATGAATCTGGATAAGTATCAGGATCCTCAGGCTCGATCCGTTCATGGTACAATTTCAGATGCCGGATCGGGTCAATTGCCGAACCACCGCCAAGTGTTGGAGAGGACCTGCCAAAGGGATTATGTGTGCTATATCCTATTGCATATTGCCGGTCAAAAATTATCTCACTGGAGTTCTGACCTTCATACCAGAAAAGTTTCTGGTAGTCGGGGTATAATTCATAAATCCCCAGATCAATTACCTCTTTTGCAGCATTACGTGCTATAGCCCACCTTTCATTACGCAACGCCACCCTTGTTTTCAATGCCAGTGCAGCGCCGTGAGTAGCCCGGCCTACGTCACTTCCACTATAACTTAAAGGAAGGCTGTTGTTGCTGGTGATATCATCCAGTTCATTAATGATAAAATCAACAACAATATCCTTATCAGTCCGGCTGGGTTGTTCTCCCACTTTTAATGGTGCAGTTATAAGTGGAACATCACCCCAGAAGCTGGTAAGCTGGGTCAGGTAATAGGCACGCAGGAAACGGGCCTCAGATTTAAGCCTTTCAAGATAAGCCGGCCTGCCTTCTTCAATCCGGTCTATATTGTTGATCGGATCATTTGCTTTTCTCATTCCCCTCCAATATTGCCTCCAGTAATTTCTGATAGCGGTATTTGTGGGGTCGATCGTACCAACGGCAACATCATACAGAGTCTGTGGGCCTGAGGGAGCATGCATTGCAATATCTGTAACTGCATCCAACTGTACCATTCCGAAATTGTCCAGTTCACGATAGGCAGAATTTACAGCCAGTTCCGCATCTCTTTCACTTGTCCAGAAAATCGCTTCAGAAACCGTACCGGTGGGTATAAGATCCAATCCTTTATCACAGCGTGTAAGACCGAAAATACATAATAATATAAATAAGCTAATTTTATATTTCATAATAACCTCCTTGTTTATTTTAATTAAAATGCAACATTCAGACCTGCGCTGAAGACTTTTGAATGCGGGAAGAACTGGCTCCTGCCTCGCGGAGTTTCAGGATCAAACAGCTCTGTCGGTGAAAAAGTCAATATATTTTCACCTGCTACATAAACCCGCAGACGGGAAATATATGCCCGTGGTCTGAAAGTATATCCAAGTTGGATGTTTTTAAGCCTTATATATCTTGTATCCTGGAGCCAGAAATCGGTTTCCAGCAGATTCCAACTGTTACCTGCTGTAACAATTGGCCAGCTTCCGTTAGGATTCCTTTGCGGATGGAAAGCTTCCCTTGCCATTATTGCAGGAATAAAGTTCTGCCAGTTCGGCCCTTCATGGAGTGCTCCGTCAAGAGTATGATACTGCTGCAAAACACCTTGCCAGAACATCTGGAAATCCCATGCACCATAACTTGCCCTGGCGGAAATACCAAACTCGTACCTTGGATCTTCATTACCCATTATAATCTGGTCCCCATCCGGATAGAGAGCCTGTGTGATTACCCCGTCGCCGTTAAGATCCTCGTAAATAATATCACCTATACCTGCCCTGGGGTTAACAGTTACAGGATATCTATCAATATCTTCCTCGCTGCGATAGATACCCGGCGATTGCAGACCTCTTAACGAATTCATGGAATATCCTTCTTGCCACACTGTAAATTTGTCGGGAAAATAGGGACCGGTACCTTTCAGGTCTTCGATTGTATTGATAACATCTGAAAAATTGATGCCTACTGAATACTCAAATCCTCCGTCTCTACTGCGGGGACTGAAATAATTTACAGAAATTTCATACCCATTATTGGACACTGACGCTGCGTTCTGCGTGGGAGCGCCAACACCTATAGTTACCGGAATTGGCAAATTAAGCAGAATGTCCTCTGTAAGATTCCAGAAATATTCAGCCACAACTTCAACCCTGTTATTCAAAATGGCTAAATCAAAACCTATATTTCTCATGGTTGTACTTTCCCATGTAATAATCGGATTGCCTGCGGTTGTCACTGCTGCTCCTGATACCGGAATGCCACCAAAGGCATAGCCCTGTGCCAGGTTATAAGTATCAAGATAGCGGTAAAGACCAATTTCCTGATTACCTAATTTACCCCATGATCCCCTTAGCCTCAAATTGCTGATAAATTCGTTATCAGCAAGGAATTGCTCCTCAGAAACGCGCCATCCAGCTGAAAATGACGGGAATAACCCCCATCTATGACCGTCGCCGAACCTTGAAGAACCGTCATACCTCAGGTTGGCCTGAAAAAGGTACCTGTCATCATAGGAATAGTTAACCCTTCCGAAAAATGAGCGCAGACGCCATTCAGAACGCCCCCCCCAAGTGCTCTGGTTGGCTGTAGCCCCTGAACTCATATCCCTCAGCTCATTGCTGAAGAAATCATCTCTGTATGCCTGGAACCATTTATAATTATTATAAATCTCCTCATATCCGGCCATTCCCTGTATCATGTGTACTCCCATTCTATCTTCATAGTTCAGGTAAGCCCTTTGACTCCACTCTCTTGAATTTCTTGAAGCTTCAGTCAGGTTGTTTACTGCAAACCATCCCCCTACCGTGACTGGTTCGCCGGTAAGATAATTCCTCATACCTCTTAGAGTTTCCATGAAGGTGGATTCATCCTCCCTGCTTCCTTTGATGGTTACATCCCCCTGAAGCGTTAACGTTGGCATAATTTTATACTCTAACCCAACCTGGCTAAGGACTTCATCCGTAGTCCGCCTTCTCTCACCTGTTTCCATCTTGGCAATTGCATTCCAGGTTCCACCAAAAAGATCATAGGTGCCATCAGGATATCTCCCGACCAGGTCCCTGTTAATATGCAACATTGCCTGGGTTATCCGTTGAGCAGTAAAACCGGGCCCCCTGACATCCCTGTTCCTGTACATCAGGTTGACTTTTGCAGTCAAGTCCTCTGTTATATAAAGGTCTGTATTGACTCGGGCTGTAATTCTCTGGTTATTAAAGTTATGGATTATACCATCCTGATCAAGGAAATTTATTGAGGCATAAACCCTGCCGAAATCCCCACCACCCGATAATGAAAGTGCATGACGATGCTGGGGAGAATTATCCCTGAACACATAATCCTCATATACAGTAAAAGGGTATTGCAGGGGATTGGTGCCGGCAGCAACATTTCTAATATACTCCTCACTATGTAAAGGTGAGGCTCCGGCATTAACCTGTGCTTCATTTTCCATCTCCAACCAGGTTACCGGGTCCGTTGCTTCCGGATAACCTAAAACATTCTGCCAGCCTACATTAACGTCATAAGTGACCTGGGTTCCTACTTGCCTGCCTCGCTTGGTAGTAACAAGAATAACACCGTTAGCTGCCCTCGAACCGTAAATTGCAGCTGAGGAGGCATCTTTCAGGATACTGATGGATTCAATATCATTGGGCTCCACTGTTGACAATGATTGTGCAACACCATCAATCAGCACAAGAGGAGATGATTGATTAAGAGTTCCATGGCCTCTTACACGGATCCTGACATCTTCACGACCAGGCTCACCTGCAAAATTCTGAATAGTCAGGCCGGGAGACATCCCCTGCATTGCAACTGCAGTATTTGTAACGTGAATGCGTTGTGCTACGTCTTCTCCCGACACTGCACTTACGGCACCGGTAAGGTCAGCTCTTCTCTGTGTACCAAAGCCGACTACAACCACCTCTTCAAGTCCGATGGCATCTTCTTCCATCGTAATATCTATCACAGTCCGGTCGCCGATTACAACATTCCGGGTTAGCAAGCCAACAAATGTGAAAGTAAGGCTTTGGGCGTCTGCAGGAACCATAAGAGAATAATTCCCTTCCAAATCAGTAAGAGTGCCAATTGTAGTCCCGGTAACTACTATCGTAACTCCGGGCAGCAGCTCTCCCTCTGTATTTGTTACGCTTCCTTCAATTCTTCTATCCTCCTGGAAATCTATATCCTTTAAGGCTTGCTCCACAGTTGTACCCTTGGTTTCAACTCTTGATTCAAGAGAAGGATTTGCATAAATCGCAAACTGTGAAACCACAAGTAAAAAAACAAAACAAAGTAGTTTTTTCATAGTCAGATAGTTTTTAGGTCTTCTTCAATTCAAAGAATGTTAGACTTAGGCATTTTTTCATAGCTGAATTTTTTTAGGTTAAACAATAGTTGATTTTTAGGTTACAAAGTATGATTAACAATTGTTTCAGCAATATACCTTTGAATAATAGCCATTAATATCTGCATTTGATATAACTTTATATAACATTGCTTCAATGGTATTCACCCAATTTACAGCGATATTATACTATAGCCCAGCTTGCATTGTCCCAGATCTTTTTTCCTTTATAGAAAGCTTCTTATCTGTTAAAAAATGGAAAATAATATTTCAGATTGTCTTCTGTAAGCCTTACACCATATTCTGAGTCCTGAAAACATTCAGCATAGGTGATTCTTGTTCCCCGTTGACGACCGTATAGTTCAATAAGTTTATCCCTGTACGGATCCGCATAAAAATGAGTTCTCCAGTCAGCGCCCATCCATTCACGACGTTCTCCTTCGTTTTCAGGCACTTGATCGAGAACGCCACGGTTAAATGGCAACCATTCATAAAACTGGGAAGTATGCTCATGCAGCATATCAAGTTTCTTTTCAACAACATCGTCAATATCAATACAAACATCTGGTTCGAAAGGTACAGGCTGTGTAAAACCGTCACTCATATATAAGAACATGGGGTTTCTTTCCAAATGGGGAATATTGGGAACAATGGTTGGGACTGTAACCATATAGGCAGCATCAAGCACAAGTTGCCCTGTGTAGCGGTGATCAGGATGGTAGTCATACGGTCTGTGGGTAATAACAACATCAGCTTTATGTTCCCTTATAAGCCTTATTATTTCCAGGCGGTTCTCAAATGTTGGCATTAATTCGCCATCATTGTTGTCCAACACTATATACTTGGCACCAATAACCTCACCTGCTCTTCTTGCTTCTTCGCGACGTGTCCGTTCGAGTTGTTCGGCTGTAAGTTCATGGTGTCCAGCATTACCATTGGTTACAGAAACAAAAACAACATTATGCCCCTTCTGTATCCATTTGTAGGCAGTAGCGCCCACCTTGTAATCAGGATCATCAGGATGAGCTCCGATAACTAGTATATTCAAACTGTAATCCTGATCATATTGTGCTGCAAGATCAGATGACATAGAAAAAGCAATAAATAAAAAAATAACTATAAATAACCTATTCATAATTTTAAAATTTATTTAACACTAACACTAGGTTTAGTAATCTGCACTGTTTGATAAAAAGGATAGAAGGGCAATAGTCTTTTAATTGTTGAACGAAGTTCATGCATTACCAGGAAAATATACAACTATCAATATTATGAAAAAATTCAGAATTATCCAACACACATTAATCCACCAGCAA
This sequence comes from Bacteroidales bacterium, assembly GCA_007120695.1. Taxonomy (GTDB): domain Bacteria; phylum Bacteroidota; class Bacteroidia; order Bacteroidales; family PUMT01; genus PXAP01. The sequence continues at coordinate 12,831 of SKND01000127.1, forward strand.
TTCCGCAACAACTTTCTTCTACTCCACTGTTCCCACTGATAAATTTATGGGCATAGGATTCTCTACTGCCCCTCAGCAGTCAGTTGACTAATATAACTGGGGTTCCTGTGTACCTCCTTTCTTTGTTGTAATGGGTTAGTCCCGAATGTTAATGAGCGGGGTTTCTAATCACATGCGCGAAACGCTCCTGGGGTAGTACTTCAGCTGTGAGCAAATCAACTTTTTCGATGTTGAGCTCAACTTACATAATCAGAATTCTCCGCCATGTATTCTCTCATTTACTCATAGGCAGGATTATTCTCCAACCATTTTATTTGCCATTTCTTGCACCTCTCGCGTAAAGTATTGCTTGTGGATCGTTCATTCTTTTTTCAATTCACGCAGACTAAAATCCTCCTGAGATTCATTCATGATCCAGTCCAAACTAAAAGTTTGTCCCGTATAACAACTCATCCGTCCCATAATTGTGGTCATGGTACTCTCTGCAATCTGTCGGCCCTCATTCGATCGCTTGCCAGTACGTATCGCATCTATCTGATCGGTATGTTGTTGTATTGAAGGATTTACATTTGCAGATCGAATCTCATGTTATCGCCTGCCAGTGATAACAGCTCTGCCAAAATCAATATAAGCATTTCCAGTCGTGCCTACAAGACGTTGATCGTTCCGGGTAGCCGCATTATCAATCTGTTTACCTGTATATTGAACACGAACATCGCCAGGCTAAAGATATTCCACTGCAAAATGATCATAAACATTACCCCATTTACCCAAAACAGAGCCCGTAAGTGCCTGACGTCCACCAAATCCTAAGCTCTACATTAGGAGCCGAATTCAAACAATTAATAGTGTTGGTTGTCCCTCGATCACCAGTTCCGACAAAACCCAACAGGATCGTTCTCTCTGAATGAATTTTGCCGGCTGATGAAAGACCTGCGGAAGGAAAGGTAATTGCAGGAGCTGAAATTGCTGTTCTCTTCATAAAATCCCTGCGTGTTATTCTTTCCATTAGATTTTTAATTTGCATTTTTAATATATGATATGTGCTTTATATAAATGCACTCTGTTGTTATAAGAAAAATAATCAGCTTAATGCTAGACCTTTCAGCTATCCAGTATTTTCGAAAGCCGGTATGAAAGATCAGACAATCCTTCCATTGTATCTCCTCCTGACTGCTCTATCGTAGCCCAGTCGTTGTAATTTATATTATCAAGAGCGCTCATAACGGCAGGCCAGTTGACATCACCTTCCAGAAGCTTCACATTGAAACCCGCTCTTATTCCCTCGGAATTAGCAAGTTCAAGACTGTATTCCTTTATGTGGACCTTGACAATCCTTTCTCCCAGAATTCTTATCCACTGCTCAGGCCATCCGTAGCGAAGTATGTTTCCACAATCAAAATAAAAACGGACAAACGGAGATTCGAACTGATCGACATAACGGACTGCTTCAAGAGGACTCAAAAGAAAATTGTTCCAGACATTCTCAATGGCAATAAATATATTGAGCTCTTCGGCCAGGGGAATTACCTTTCTTATTTCAGCGGTTGACCTGTTCCAGCAATCATCATAGTATACCTGCTCATTAACCCTGCCAGGAACAAGAAGAACTGTATCGGCTCCATAAAAACTTGCATCCTCAAGTGTGTGACGCAATGCAGCAACCCCTTGCCGGCGGACTGAAGGATCAGGATCGGAAAGCGGATAACGGCCATGATATGCCCCGCAAACACTCGGTATTTTCAAACCTGTTTTGTCACGTGCGGCAAGTACTTCTTCCCGATTAAGATGACTCATTGGTTCAATGCCTTCAAAACCTGCCTGTTTCGCTGCCATGAATTTTTCCTCTATTGTCTCACCCACCCCGATACTTGTCCACATTATTCCTTTACCGATATTCCTGCTTTTTGACTGATCCATAGATTGGATTAACGGAAATGAAGATAAAAAAGCTGATGCCATTATTGTTTTTTTTGTGAATTGTCTCCTGTTCATGATAGATTAGAATTTGGTTTAATAAATTACACTTAAATATCTAAAACCTCGCCCATATACTCTGGTGTTGGTTCTCATGTTTACCTCCTTTATTTGTTTTTAGGCCACCTCGATGAGCCTGTCAAGCTCTTCCCAGTCAGCTTTATAAAAATGATGCTCATACATTGATATACCGGAACTATTTTCTTCTCCCCCAGATATGATACTTCAACATATTCCTTAACTGAAAGTGTTGCCTTTAGCATCCTGGAACATTGCCGGGATTTTGCCCGGCCTGTATTACAGATTTTGTCAATAGATCAAAGGAGCTATTTGTTCATCTGCAGTAACACCGGCTGGCAGTTCAATTATTTTTATATTCCGGAAATGAATCTCTGCCCCTTCAGCCTCAAGGCATATATATCCTTTCTTTTGAGATGCCTGGCTTATCCCGTTTACAAACTTACCATTAATTGAAAGTTTAAGAACACCATCAACTGCAACAACAGTATAAACATTCCACTCTCCTCTTCCGTAGCACCTGTTCTCAAGTGAGTTACTCCTGTTACTCTCGCCCATGCGGTTATCAGGAATTGTTGTTACACCGCCAACACCGAAAAGATGTCCGTGGACATATGCTTCCCTGTTGGCTTCAGATATATCGGGCCTTGGATTGACTTTAAAGTAGTCCAGCTCCAGCATCTGAACCTCAACTCCATCCGGTAATTGCCGGTTTTCAGGAGGATTGGCATTGCTCCATACAAAAACTCCGGAGTTCCCTCCGGGTTCCATGTGTTTCCATTCAATATGGAGAATAAAATTCTCATATTGCTTCTCCGATCTCATCACACCGATAGGATGGCCTGTACAGATCAGAATATCATCCTGCATCGACCAGGTCTCTTCTACGGTATTAACATTAATCCAGTTAACAGGCATACCTTCCCCGTAAGATCCTGAAATGATATCATTTATCGATATCTCCTTTCCGAAAACAAAACTAAAATCATC
>SKND01000124.1 GCA_007120695.1 Bacteroidales bacterium
CTTCCCTGTCCCGCATCCTGGTTAAAATATAAGGCCGACAATTCAAGCTTTGACCTGCTGCTGAAATCATATAGCAGCTTCCCAAATACCTGGCCTTTTTTCCGCCAGCGCTTAATTTCGTAATCAGAAGGGTCTTCGATCATATAAAAACCATCAGTATCCTCGTACCCTCCGCTTAACAGGAAACCAAAGTTTTTTATCCGCTGGCTGTATAAAGCATTTCCGCCAAAGGTTGAGGCATTGCCGGCCTTCGCCTGAAAACTGGCAGCAAGTTTTTCACCCGGTTTTTTGGTAATGATATTGATAACCCCTCCAAGCCCTTCAGAACCATAAAGAGATGATGACGGACCCCGTAAGATTTCAATTCTCTCTATAGCTTCTTTAGGTATATGCCCCCAGGCAACCCAGGCAACCGAATTATTGAAATTATCGTTTTGAGGTACTCCGTCAACCAGAAAGAGCACTCTGTTTTTTCCCACACCGCGCATATCAATCGGGCTTACAATACCATTTGTGTGCAGGCCGGAATGGCGAAAATTATACAAACCCGGAATACTGCGTATAATATCCTCAACATTGTCATATGGCGATACGGCAATATCTGCCGCTTCTATTACGGACACGCTTTGGGGAGCATCTTCCCATTGTATCTGCGAGCGCAACACACTGACTGTTACCTCATCCAGGTTTATGGTTTTAATAGTATCATTTGTTGTCTCCTGTGCCAGGCCATTCTTTGCTATTAAACTTATGATGGCTGATATTAAAATTATTATTTGCTTCACTTTTAACAGGAATATAAGTGTTACTAAATTTTAAAAAGTGTTACCATATAATTAAAAAAATTTAATCTGCCCGGCTCATTGTGAGCTTGCCATGTTGAATGCCTTTTATTGCAATAAGTTTATCAGCCAATTCAGTCAATGAAGCTGCTTTCCCTTTTACTGCAATAATTTCCATACAAAGATCTTTTTCTAAATGAAAATGTTGTGAGGACAGTATTACATTGTGATAGTCGTGTTGTAAATCGGTCAAATTAGTTAATAAATCTCTTTTGTGATGGTCGTAAACCAATGTAATCGACCCTGCAACAAGATTATTGCATTGCCATTTACTGGTTACGATATTGTTGTTTATCAGATTACGTATTGCTTGTGAGCGATTGGTAAAATGATTTTCAGAAGCATAATTGTCCAGCGCTTCCAAGAGTTCCTTTTCCAGTGATACACCAAAACGGACTATTGACATTGTGTTACTTTTTATTAATTAGTGTTACTCGGTGACAAAAATAATATTTCCTGAAAACAAAACCATGGTCAGCTAATAAAAAATATCGGTTCACCCAGTGAAACCTTATGCTTCACTGGGTGAAAAAGTCCAAACTGCACGAATCTCAAATTCGCATAGTTCTGCTGCGGGTACAGACTCACTTCAAAATCTTACCAGTTCTACTCTTCTGTTTTTGGCTTTATTCTCTTCGCTGTTGTTTGGTACCACGGGCATCGATTCCCCGTATCCCTTTGCCTGGAGGCGAGAAGGCTCGACACCGAAAAGCAGCAAATATTGCCTTACTGATTCGGCACGTCGATGTGAGAGCTGCAGGTTGTAATCGGCACTGCCGTCATCGTCTGTATGTCCCTGTATCTCAAGTCTCAGATCAGAATTGGTGTGCAGCAGCATTAACACATCCTGCAGCTGTTTGGCTGATGCCTGCTGCAGTGTAGCCTTGTCAAAATCGAACAGAATACCATAGAGGGCTATACTGCCATCGGCATTGAGTGCTTCCATCATCTGCGCCGGAGTGAATTCCAGAGAGGTTACCAGCGGCTCCTCGTCGATAATGTTGAGGATGGTCCTAGCAGGGCTTACCGCCACCGTAACATGGCACCAGGTAATGCCCCCATCTTCTCTCGGGATCGTGAATACCAGTCCATAGTGCCTGTCCTCCCATCTCACCGTACCCCCCCTCTCCCGGGCCGCCGTCTTATAGTTCTCGAAGTACTCGATCTGCGATACGGCCCGATTGGGTGTTCCATCGTCATTGTAGAGGAAGTAGCGAAGGGTCCGTTTTACACCCCTTACGGTCTCAGTGGTATAGTCCCTGGGCGGTGTACCTGTCCTGAACTCATACTCTCCAAAACTGAACTCTTCTGAGCGCCCCTCATCAAAGGTTGATCCGGGGAAGGGACGAATAAGCGGATGCTCGGTAACCTCCTGCGCAATGGCCGGGAGTGCAAAGGCAACAACAATTATTGCAGCCAGCAGTGAAAACCTTTTTTCTCTTTTTTCCATAGTTTCATTCCTCCATTTTTTAAGCGCCCTCCCTTTCCCTGCCTAACTTATGACCTGCGCTTTCTGGTAGATGTTTGTTTTAGTTGTTATAAATCAAATTTATTAAAAAACCTTAATCCTGCGAGGCCTGTTTTTCGAGTTTGGGAGTATACCCATTCCGGCGTGTTAGTCAGCAACTCCGCAGAAGGAGATAATCACCTTACCATAGACCTCAAACCCTGCCAGTCGAGGTGTTGCCATATATCGTTAAGCAGGTTTCTCCTGTTATTATCGTAAGTGGTGGTGTTTCTGCCCCAGTATTCGACAGCCATCATTTTTATTGGTTCTCCCTTGTCGGAGAAATTAAAGAATTCCGTATCGATACTTACAATAGCCCTTGCTCCCTTTGCATTGCTCTGCAACAGTCCCGATGCCCTTTCTGCCTCAAACACCATTGCCACCACCTGGCGGTGTGTTCCAAGCGGATGATCTTCGGGTATAAGGAATCCGTAAGCCGGAGCCCTGCGCTGGGCAGATGACATTCCCGCCAGTTCAGCACGCAGTCGTCCCACCGACCTGCCTGCATCGGCAATTAGTTTCAGGTTATCGAGTTTGTGCGTTTCGCCCAGGTTTTCTATCATATCCCAGTCGCCCCTCTCAATAGCGGCTCCCATCTGCTGCCACACTTCCTCACGCTGCACAAGGGCCGTCATCAGCTTTCGCTCCATCTCTTCAACCTCCTTTCGCTTTTCACCGGCCTGTGACAACTCCAGTTCCATTATCTCCTCGAGTCCGAGAATCGACTCCCGGTAAAACTCTTCAGCCACTGCAGGATTACTCTGCTTCATCATCTCATACATGGGCATAAGACCCTCTCTTAACTCGCGGTAACGTTTAATGATGTTATCTTCAATGTACATCTCCTTCATACGTGTGAGATACACCTTCATCTGGTTTAATTGCTGCTCGGTAATATTAAGCTCCTCAGCAGCGTCTGCCCCGGCCAAGATATCGTTAACTGTCATCTCTGCCCTGGCTATCATGGCATTTATCCACCGCTCCTGCGAAACCGGCTTCCAGAAGGGTCTGTCACCTGCTGTATAGAGCGTTGTGACAGTCCCTTTTGCCAGTCCGAACGACGGCCTTACCACCGACCTGAGAAAAGGCTCCTGATCGTCCGACCAGAGCGGGAAAAGACTGCTGCAGGGATATTCGTTATCATAGCCCGGCGGATGAGCCATACGACTGATAATTTTTTGTCCACTCATTGTTCCAACCTCAGGCGGCAGCAGGAAGATATCACCCTCACTGTCTGCGAGCAGCGGTTCTCCCAGCAAGTTATACGGATCATTTATCCATACGTTTACCCCGGCCACAATATCCTTGCTCTGAGGTGGCATACGCACACCCACCCTGAAGTGCACCGGTTCGGGAGCGTGGGTGTTGCCCGGCAGCGAGAGGGGCCTGAGGTACTCTAACCGTGGCACTGCAGCAAATCCTTTCGGCGGATTAAAAGGGAGGGCTTTGCGGAAAACCTCCATGATGCCCTCTACCTTTTTTTCAATAGCTGCCGCACCGGCGGCATCGCGTAAACTTCTGTTTACCTTGTTTAAAGGCTCCCAAAGATCACTGCTGTCAGGTTTATCTCCACTGCAGATGTAACCACTCGACAATAACGCCGTTATGACAGTCAGCATGGCTAACAGGGGAAGCCGCTTCCTTAACTCTTTCAGGCTCGTTTTCTTTCCTGTATTTTCAGGTTTCATGGTGGTAGTGCTTTGTTGATATAATGACTTGTAAAAGGTCAGGGTAATTTTCGCTTTTGAGTCTTAATCAATACTACATTCTGAATAAATATCGGTAATTATTTGATAAAACCTGCGCTCGCTTGCACGGATTTCGTGTATACATTCGAGCAATTCATCAAAAAAAATCTTTACCAAAAAGTGTTTTTCCTTGTTTCAGACGTTCATTATCAAGAACAAAACCTTTAAATATAAATTCTTTTGAGGTTTTGGTTGCCCTAATTCGAAATCGTGTAGCTTGTTAGGAAATTGTAAAAAATTCAATAAAATCGGACTATCCACCCACGGTAAAGGTGGCTTTAAGTCCGGTTTTTGCTGCGCACCGCAAATTTTTTTAGCGCAAATGCCTTTCGGGCAAAGCCTCGCTAAGACATAACCGCGCCATAAGACACGGGTTTTACAGATAAACTAAAAAGAGGCAGCAGGTAAATCAAACCCGTCGCCTCTTTTTTTGGCTCAAATGCGTCTTAAATCCTATATTGTTTGACAGCTTATAGTTAATCCTTCAGATCAAAACGATCTGCATTCATCACTTTGACCCATGCATTCACAAAATCTTTAACAAATTTTTCTTTGTTGTCATCTTGTGCATACAGTTCTGCATAAGAACGTAATACCGAATTAGAACCAAACACTAA
>SKND01000224.1 GCA_007120695.1 Bacteroidales bacterium
GAGTTACTCATGGAAACCTGTTTCAGAGAATCTGTATCATATAGTTGACAGAAAGACAAATCAGATGAAATGGACAGCAACCAGGGTTGACTTAGTGTTTGGTTCTAATTCGGTATTACGTTCTTATGCAGAACTGTATGCACAAGATGACAACAAAGAAAAATTTGTTAAAGATTTTGTGAATGCATGGGTCAAAGTGATGGATGCAGATCGTTTTGATTTGAAATAATAGATCAACCCTCCTGTTATCATATATAGCCAGTGGCGGGTGAAGTTAGAACTTGAAGGTTCCTGCTTTACACCAGAATTTGTCTCAGTTAATACAGACATGCTCTGAAGTCCGCCATTGGCCATAGTGTGACGAGAGTTCTTGATTAAAGGCGAGTTAGATGATTTCTTCAATTATTTTAATATACCTGCGAAATAAAATTGCTTTTGTAATTTTGTTTCGTAGGTTTACGCCATTCGATGATTAAAACTTGCCAATCAGGCCTCAGCTGTGTATTGCGGGGTTTCTGGCCGAAACACTAACTTCCATAACGAACACTCTATCCACCACCGGAGTTAATGCCATTTGGCATTAATCCCGATTTTCGCTTCGTACAGCGAATTATTTACTAAAAGATAAATAATTTTTGAAAATATATGACGTATAGTTACGTTATTTAAAAAAACGTGACGTATATTTGCGTCAAAATGAATTATGAAAATATGAAACATCCATGCTAAGCTTTAACACACACGAGCATGATCATAAACTGAAAGAAAACTTATTTGATATGGCAGCAACTAAAGTATCCTTGTTCGATAAAGAACTCCAGGTCAGGGCATCGCTTTTCAAGGCACTGGGTCATCCTGCACGGCTTGCAATACTTAAATATCTTGCAGAGATAAAAACCTGCATTTGCGGTGATATTTCAGAGGAATTGCCCCTGAGCCGGACAACAGTCAATCAGCATCTGAAGGAGCTCAAAAAAGTCGGCCTGATCTCAGGAACAGTCGATGGGGTTAAAACAAATTATTGCCTTAATCCTACAAAGGTGGAACTGCTTGAAAAAACACTGTCATCATTTGTTGAAGAGATAAAAACCGATCCGGTGTTTATCGAAATTGAAAAGGATTGTTGTTAAAGACTTACATTCAGACAAAAAGACAAGAATTCTATCTATAGCTGAGATTGCTAAGAGAGCTTTTAACGGCATGTAGAATCGATTACTAATTATACTTATGAAGATACTGATCCTTTGTACTGGTAATTCCTGCCGCAGCCAGATGGCTCACGGTTTTATGGAATCTTTTAACAACGGCCTTACAGTTCGTTCAGCCGGAACCGAAGCTTCCGGGCAACTCAATCAAAAAGCTGTTGAAGTAATGAAAGATACAGGTATTGATATTAGCCATCATACCTCCGACCCAGTTGATAAATACCTGGGAGAGGAGTGGGACTATGTGATAACCGTATGTGGCGGGGCAAATGAAAATTGCCCGGTTTTTATGGGGAATGTCAAAAACCGGCTCCACATAGGGTTTGATGATCCGTCACACGTTACCGACACCGAAGAGCACATTCACAGTGAATTTATCCGTGTCAGAGATGAGATCAGGGAGGGCTTTTACAAACTGTATAAAGAAGAAATTAAACCTCAGTTAAAATAATTCATAAAAAAATGGAAGCTAAGAATATAAAGGATATTGTCAGGGAAAAGTACAGCAGAATTGCACAGAAAGCTGACGATCCTTCAATCAGTGAAAGTTGCTGTGGCAGCACTGATTGTTGTTCAGACAGTGACTACACGGTCTTCAGTGAGAGCTACGACAACCTTGAAGGTTACAATCCTGATGCAGATCTTGGGTTGGGTTGCGGAATACCCACTGAATTCGCAAAAATCAAAGAGGGCGACACCGTACTTGACCTTGGCAGCGGTGCAGGAAATGACTGCTTCATTGTGCGATCGCTGGTTGGTGAAACCGGAAGGGTCACAGGTATTGATTTTTCAGATGATATGCTTAAAAAGGCTGTTGAAAATGCCAGAAAGCTTGGGTATGCAAACGTCTTTTTTGTCAAAGGAGATATCGAACAAATACCATTTCCCGATGGTCAATTTGATGTAATTGTCTCAAATTGCGTGCTGAACCTTGTTCCCGATAAGATTAAGGCGTTTTCAGAGATTTTTCGGGTACTCAAACCAGGAGGACATTTCTGTGTTTCCGATGTTGTGGTGGAAGGGGAAATGTCAGAGAAGCTTCGTGTCAATGCCGAAATGTATGCAGGGTGTGTATCAGGAGCAATGCAGTATAACGATTACCTCGGTGTGATTTCTCAAACAGGGTTTGAACAAGTGCAGGTACACAAGAAGAGAAGGCTTGCAGTTCCGGATCATATACCAGGTGAAAATATGGATATTGCTGAAATTAAAAAATTCAAAACCGGTATTACCGGACTGTTTTCAATTACAGTTGGAGCGGTTAGGCTCTAATACAATTGACTTTTTAGCTATGAATGCAATTCAGATGTGAAATTCATGTTTTTTGTCTGCTTAAGACTGATGAGGGTTTCACTATAACTAAGAGCCGATGAGCCGGTCTCAGCAGTTGCAAAATACAAGCAAATGATTTATTTCTAATCAGAATAACTATCAAATAAAATGATTGACCCGATAAAAGAAGTTACCATGCCGGATAAACCCAAAAAAACTATAGGGTTGTTTGAAAAGTACCTCACCCTCTGGGTTGCACTTGGGATTCTGGCAGGTATCGGCATAGGCCATATAGCCGGCGACAGGATTGAGATCATAAGCAGCCTTGAAATAGCAAGGGTAAATATACCTGTTGCAATACTGATTTGGTTGATGATATACCCGATGATGCTCCAGGTCGATTTTGGCAGTATCAGTAAAATACGCAAAAAGCCTAGGGGAGTGGTGTGGACGCTGATTATCAACTGGCTTATAAAGCCATTCACAATGGCTTTCTTTGCCTGGTTGTTCTTCTCAAAGCTTTACCAGGCATGGATTGATCCTGAAATGGCAGGCGAGTATATAGCCGGGGCGATCATACTGGGTGCCGCTCCATGTACCGCAATGGTTTTCGTATGGTCATACCTTACAGACGGCGATCCGAACTATACCCTGGTGCAGGTTTCGGTAAACGATCTGATCATTCTTGTGGCGTTCATTCCGATTGTGGGACTGCTCCTCGGTATTACCGATGTTATCATACCCTATGACACCCTGGTTGCCAGTGTTGTGATCTTTGTTGTTGTACCGCTGGTTGCCGGAGTTATAACGCAGCGAATTTTGCTGAGGTCGCATGGTGAAGAGTGGTTTAAAAAGGTGTTTCTGCCAAAACTGAAGCCTGTAAGCATCGTTGCACTTCTTGTAACATTACTGCTGCTGTTTGCTTTCCAGGGTCAGAATATTCTCAATAATCCGCTTATAATTTTGTTAGCTGCAGTTCCGCTTGTGATCCAGACATACTTTATATTCTTTGTTGCCTGGTTCGGTGGGAAAAAGCTTAAATTGCCCCATCAGGTATGTGCACCTGCAGCAATGATAGGAGCCAGCAACTTCTTTGAACTGGCAGTGGCTGTGGCAATTGCACTTTTCGGTCTACAGTCGCCTGCGGCCCTGGTCACAGTAGTCGGAGTACTGGTTGAAGTACCTGTCATGCTTTCACTTGTTGCTTTTGCAAACAGGAAAAAATATTGAATTTTTTTGATGCCTTTCCAGCAAGTAAGTTTATTTGTAGCGAATAATTCCGGAAATGACTGTAAGTGCACTAAAGCATCTTTGTCCTGATGTGGAATTAAAATCAGGAAGATATAAATTTATCAGGATTTGGTGTAGCAAACGTTCGTCAGGTACCGGTCTTAAGAACTATTGCTGGAGAGCCGGGAAAATTTTCAATTGAATTTTGCCCGTGAAGTATTGTATCGTAATGTTTGCGAACCTCCTTAGCAACCAGCGTTCCGGATATCTGAGAACCTTCATGAAGCTTTGCGACGTTTGAAACATGAACTGTTCCGACAATTTTGCCGAAAACAACAAGATCTTTTACATAGAATTCTCCGATCAAAATTCCTTCTTTACCCACTTCGAGGCATTCGCTTACAACGAGTTTACCTGAATAAACACCTGTAATGCTAAGGTTTCCGGTTATCGACAATTCACCTTTTCCTGAAATATTCTCCAAATAGCTTGATGAAATATCATCCATTTGGTTTTCTGATTCGATAAAATTCTTCATGTTATTCAGTATTAGGTTAATATTCTATTGCTTAATTGATGGATATTGTTAATAGTTACAAGTGTTAATTTGTGTTTTGTCAATATACTATATAAACATCAGTTATAAATAAAAGTTTAGGATCCAATAAAACCCAGTGCCATTAACTTGCCTCCTTTTGATAAATGAAACACTCCTAATAAGCTAATAGTAGAAATTAGCATTATCATGAACATGGGTGTTTGACCTGCGGTCGATCTCACATTCTTTGTAATGGTTCTTTTTGCAATATTTATTGGATGTGACATTCAGTTTACTAAAAGACAAATTTTGAAAACATTATTGAATAAAAATAAGGCAATTAATTTTACAAAAAAAAAATGGAAGGATATCATTGAAAATAATTTGACAATCGTTCAATTAATTAAGTCAAATTGTTATTTATTAATGACGAATGTAAAATGTTGTTTTTCTGCATACTGCTGA
>SKND01000234.1 GCA_007120695.1 Bacteroidales bacterium
ATATTTCCCCGCAAATTCGACCCACTTCTGCTGTGGAGGCAGGTTGGATCTGCAAAGAAAGCAAGGACGCTCTTTCAGCGACTCCCTGTCAACCCTGGCAGCAGAAGACCGCATCCTGGCCGGATTGAACTGTACAATTATATTACAACCGCCTGGCATTAACAGCTTACGCAGACGTACCTTCTCAAGGTCACTGTAATTTCCTGCCGCCAGGTCCCATCCTTTAAGCTGATCCTCTATAAGCCCCTCAACACTTTGTCCCGTATCAGCACCTGTTCTCTCCATTTATTGCCTGATTTGGTTAAGTTCTGTTGTTTTTAAACAGGGTTTTCAGCACTCTTCTTATTTAAAGCTATCCTGGCAAGCAGTTCAATGGTCCTGATCCTGTCTTTATAAAGATTGTGGGCGTTTATTTTATTTATATCAAGCAAGGCATCAGTATTCTCATCCCATCTGCGGCAGAGGTAAAGCGGTTCATAGATCCTTCCTATCTGGTAATGCCTGGAAATAGCCAGCCCCAGTGCGTAATCCTCTCCATAGCTGACATCGGGAAGCCTGATATCTCTTAAAACAGGTGTATAGAAAGCTCTCGGCGCACCCAGTCCGTTGATCCGAAGGGCGTTATTCCTTCCGTTTTCAGGAGTCCATTCACGATGATCGATCAAACCGGGAGGTATCTCTTCAAGATCAAAGTTCACCATTTTATAGCTGCCCACTATCATGACACATTCCTGCAGGTAAAATTCATCAACAATTCTCTGCAATACATTTTCGTCGATATACAGATCGTCACTGTCAAGCTGAATGGCAAATTTTCCGCATAAAGTATGAAATGCACCAGTGTTCCAGCAGCCACCTATTCCAAGATCATCCCGCTCAGGAATAACATGTATGACTCGTTTGTCTTTCTTTGCATACTCCTTTAACAATTCTGTTGTTCCGTCAGAGGAGTGGTTATCCACTACAATCAGGTTAAAAGAAAATCCCGTCTTCTGTCTTAATACAGAATTTACGGCATCGGCAATCGTTCTCACCCTGTTTCTGACGGGAATTATAACAGATGCCTCGACGGGAAATGAATCTGTATCAAGCCCCACATTTCTGAATTCAGGCTTTAACCATCCGCCGGTTGATTTCAGATGCTCAGTACATGCTCTTTCCATTTCAACCTGCATCTGCCTGTTGCGCGGGTCCACATAATCAAACATCTTCTGCCCGGACTTTCGGGTATCAGTCTCCATTTCAGTATAAAGATATTCAGGAATGCGGAAAATTTCACTCCTTTCCGAAACCCTGAGCCTCAGGTCGTATAACCCGGCGAACTGGTATTTGGCCGGGTTCTTGCTCATTGCTCTTTTAAGTACGGATGTACGGTAAAGCATTACCGACCCGAAGTTGAAATCGTCACGCAGGCTACCCTGCTGGTAATCAATAGCGGGGCAGGGTACTGACGCTCCTTCCCGGAGCTCAAAATAGTCGGAATAAACCATTCCTGCACCTGTATCGTCCGCTACCCGGACCATTCGCCGTAAAGCATTGTATCCAAGTTTCAAGGGCAATGCTTTGGTGTATATAAGCACGTATTCGGTATCGGCAACTGAAGCCATCTTTTTGGCCGCGACGGTGGTCAGCATCGACAAAATATCCAGCATGCCGGCATTGTCCGGCAAGTGTTGTTCCGGATTTTCAAGTTTACCAAATAGATAAACCCTGTCTACCACACCTGAATTATCAAGCTGCTTAAGCGTTGCCATAAGATCTTCAGGAATGCCTGCCGGTAAAAAACATGTTATCCTGTGTTCCATTTTATCGGTTTTTGAATTTAAAGTTTACTGAGTACTTAATTCGGTCATGTTCGCTTTACAGGTAGCAATTATAATATAAAATTATAACTCTCCTGAATATATAACCACTGGAAGATTTTTAAACATCCCTGATTGCATTTGCAGGTAATTGTCAAAAATCTCCATCAAAAAATTCCATCACCCTTTTCATCAGTTCCAGCCTGGCATCCTCACCTGTAACCGATTCGAACGGAAACCCGAGAGCAATGACCCTGTGAACCCCGCTTTTAATTATACCTGCACTTGTTTTGGTTGATCCGTAACGGTAAATCCCGGTTGAGTTTCCATCAGCCGGTTCTATGCCATCTGGTGCCTCAACAGTATATATACCGGGATTGAACGTATTGTTAAACTCAATCACTTCAGGAAAAACCTGCTGCACCTGTCCTGTATACTTCACTTTCCCGCTGTTGCAGGCGTGGTTAGTCCTCCATAAGAAACCCAGAACATTCCCGGCAAATTCAATTGCAATGCTGTCATTGTTCTCAACCATGTCTGTTCCGATGTAGGCACCGGAAAGGAAAATATTACCGCCGGGCCGGGCAAAAGAGTATATTGCATCCATCATTCCGGGTGTAAAAACCCTGAAATCTTTTACTGAGGGTTCATCCCAGCGTATGGTGCCGCGCTGCTCACCAAAGGCAACCACCAGTGCAGCAAACTGATCAGGGTCATACCTGCCGTCCTCAAATGCATCCCTTCCTGCCGAAATAAAAGAATATCCTGCCCCCCTGAGCGACCGGCCATATATGACAGGGAAATCAAAGCTGTTACCAGGAATGACTTTGCCCTCCATATCGGCATAGCTTGCACCCCATCCGGGACTATCGTCATCGAGCCATTCACTCGTCCTTGAGAAATCATACTGATCCCCTGTCCGGCTTAAATCAATCCTGTCGGCAACCCCCTGATCATCCCACCAGGCTATGCCGGCCATATCACCCTGATCAAAAACTGCAGGTCCGGAAATTCGGGTAAATCCGTTCACTACCAGCACAGGCATGCTCTCATCACCGAGCAGTGATACTGAAAGCACCTCACCAGGCAAGCTTTCACCGCCGCTGTTCAGGGCAGTCACCCTGAAACTGTATATGGTCCCCTTCTCAGGCAAATCTATATCCAGGTGGGTTTCCGAAACAGGAATACCATTGTCGAACCCGCCGTCCTCAACCCGGCTATAGACCATGTAGCTATCCGCTACGGCATCAGGCTCAAGAGGATCCTCCTGTTGCTTCCAGCTGAGGCGAACACTATTTGTGCCTCTCTTTTCAAGAGCCATATGCACCGGCGGCAGGGGCTGGATAACCGCATCCCTGCCCTGCTCAAAGGCAAGATATCTTAATATCCCTTTGTATATAGAACGGCTCACGGTAAATTTGAACCGCGGATCGAGGCCATAGCTCAGATCAGCAAGATTCTGATGAGATAAAAGCTCCAGAAGCATTGCCGGCACCTGGGGCCTCCACGCTTCGGAATACTGGCGGTCCCATAAACCACGGCGGGTCCAATTATGGTTTACCCCCAGGCGCAGGTCACTCACTATCTGTGTCTGGATAATATCTGAAAGATCCCTTGATGCCATACGGGACTGACCGCTGTGGTAAAACCCGCCAGACCTTTCGCTGCTGTAAATCGCAAGAGTGCCTATTACCGAATCATCGGGGGTAACCCCTGCATCGGTATGAAATGCCAGTGCCAGGTCAATTGGTATAAGGGGACTGCCCGGATCAGGTTTTCCGGTTACTGTCATGGGTGCCCCCAACAGGTAGTTAACCCATTCACCCCGGGACATAAAATCGTCATTGTAATCGTTGCGTCCGTGGTTAATGCTGTATACGGTCGAATCGGGCATGCCTGAATACTGGAGATAATACCTGGCTCCCTCGATATAGCGGGGTCTGCTGCTCAGTTTCCACCCGGCTTCATTCTGGTAACCGGATACCGGGAGTTGATCGTCGTCAGAATTACCGTCATGGAGTGACCACTTTCGTTGAAGATACTCCCCGGAAGCCCTGCGTGCGACGTTCCCTGTTCCTCCTCCAAACCGCACCGCATCGGTTGTAATATATCCACGGTGACTGCTACTGCCGCATACAACCACACTGCCTGTACCGGTATCAGAACCCCTGAAAAAGCGGAAAGTTCCGAGATATATCCATGTTCCGTGCCCCATGGTCTGGTCAACCAGAAACCCGGTTGCTCCTCCCCCGTGATGGACTGTGTAGCTTACACCGGAAATATTCTCCTCTGATGCTGCCCATGAAACATAGACGGCATAATCACCATCCTCAGGGATATCAGGTATATAGGTAGCAAAAGCTCCGGGATTCTCTTCTGCCTTTATCTGAAGATATGTACCCATTCTAAAAGGGTTGTCTCCCTCAAAAAGTGTGTCGCTGATTGCAAATCCCATATTTCCTTTTATCTCCCAATGGCTCATCTCTCCTCCGGAAAGGAGAAGCTCCGATTCTCCCGTTGACCCGTCATTATCGACTATCACTTCATATGACTGGATATCCCTCTCCCTGGGGAGCATTACATAAGCACCTGAGTTTTCAAGCATTGGCAGCAGGTATGGCTGTATAAATGAAAAAGGGTAAAGATCTTCAATAATCCCGAATAACCTTGCCCGCTGCCATTCCCAGCGGTCTCTTTCAGCTTCGTAGTAGTAGCCGTGGCTGGGCCACAGTGCAATATGGGAACCAGAAAGTCCGTGCTCAAAATCGTGTCTGCCGGCCCTTTTGACTAACTGTCTTTGTGGTTGTTGCCTCGCGGCCCTGGAATCATCTTTATCAATGAAGTCTTCCCTGTAATAGTTTGGTATAAATTCGGTAAGACTCCTGCCACCTGC
>SKND01000245.1 GCA_007120695.1 Bacteroidales bacterium
CAAGTCCGGTTATCAGTACCAGGTTATCGTTCCTAAGTGTAAGAACGTCACTCATCAGATCTGAAGCAAATGCCATATCATAATCCATGCTTCCGTTATTGACGTTTGTAACAACCCTCCCTTCTATCTTCTTAGCTATCTCCTTTATGTTCATAACCGGAATAATTTATTGATCAAGTATTGTTATTTAATTAACAACACAAAAATAAACATCTATTTAGTCAACTACAAATTTATTTGTGAATTAATTAACACTGTTAACCATTTAACAGCTAATTTATACAAATTCTAGATAAGTTCTGCTAAAATTGTAGCGGGTCAGGTGACCATGGTGCCATAAGAGGCCAGAACACCATAATGAGAATATGGTGGGTCTGATGACCATGTTGTAATAACTGGGCAAAACTAGTATAATAACCGGGTAAAATAAGGTCAGAACACCCGTCTGACAATTTCAACAATATTGTCAGGGCGGCTCATGGTGTAGTAGTGAATTGCGGGTACACCTGATTTTTTAAGTTCGGCCGACTGGCTAACAGCCCAGTCGATGCCTGCCTGATACACCTCACTGTCTGTTTTGCATCTGTTTATTTCGCCTGAAAGTTCATCAGGTATGCCAACGCCGAAAATTTCGGGTAGTATCTCCAGGTGCTTTTTGATGGCAACAGGCTTTATGCCCGGAATGACGGGAACTTCAATACCTATATCGCGACAATGCCTTACAAAATCAAAGAATACCCTGTTATCAAAAAACATTTGGGTTACTATATATTCTGCGCCGGCATCAACTTTCATTTTGAGATAACCAAGATCGCTTTCAAAGGATGGAGCTTCATAATGCTTCTCCGGGTAACCTGCCACTCCGACGGAAAAGTTTGTTGCACCGGGTACACTGTAATAGGGTTCGATATATACACCCCGGTTCATATCCATAATCTGCCTGACAAGGTCAACCGCATATGAATGTCCATCTTTGTGAGGCCTGAATGTTCCCGTACCCTTCTCTCCGTCGCCCCTGAGCACCAACAGGTTATGAATCCCCAGGAAATCAAGGTCAATCAGGGCATCTTCAGTCTCCTGCTTTGAGAATCCGCCACAAATAATATGAGGGACCACATCAATCCCATACTTATGATGTATTGCAGATGCTAATCCCACAGTTCCCGGGCGCTTTTTCAGAACTCTTTTATGTATAGTCCCGTCAGGAAGTTTTGATTTGACAGACTCCTCCCTGTGATAGGTTATGTTTATGCATGAAGGATTGAACTCTTTAAGACGGTCTATGGTACTGTAAACACTTTCTATGCTGCTACCTCTCAGAGGTGGAAGTAATTCAAAAGATATCCTTGTACCACTCCCGTCAAAATAATCTGTAACCTTCATTCATTCGTAAATATTAAATTTAATAAATTGGTTTGATGGATCTTATCACGACAATTCATTAAGAAAAATTAATTATAACAAAATTCAGAATCATTTTGTATTATAAAAATACAAAAAACACCAACATCCAAATTAAGCAAAAAATTGTAATAAATGGTCCGGGAGTAAAAACATATCCCGGACCAAATTACCTGATAAAGTATTATGCTAGATGTTTTACAGAAGCAAATCCCTGCTCCAGGTCACTTTTAATATCATCAATATTCTCTATTCCGACCGATAGCCGGATCAATCCCTGAACCACACCCGACGATGCCTGCTCATCATCAGTCAGCTGCTGATGGGTTGTAGAGGCGGGGTGTATAATGAGTGTCTTGGCATCGCCAACATTGGCCAGGTGGCTGATAAGCTCAAGATTGTTGATCAGTCCGTCGGCAGCCTCTGCTCCTCCCTTAATGATAAATGACAATACCCCGCCCGATCCCTTCTTCAGATACTTCTTTGCAAGCGGATAATAGCGACTGGATGGCAGTCCGGGATAATTAACCTTTTCAACCTGCGGGTATGATTCAAGCCATTTTGCAATCTCAAGTGCATTATCAACATGCCTCTGCACCCGCAGCGACAGTGTCTCGAGTCCCTGCAGCAACAAAAATGCGTTGAATGGGCTCAATGATGCACCGTAATCACGCAGTCCCTCAACACGGGCACGAATAGCAAAAGCGATATTACCAAATGGACCATCACTGCCAAAGACATCCCAGAAAACGAGTCCGTGATAGCCCTCCGAGGGTTCAGTGAACTGCGGAAACTTGCCGTTACCCCAGTTATAGTTGCCTCCGTCAACAATAACACCCCCGACTGATGTGCCGTGCCCTCCGATCCATTTGGTGGCAGATTCTACCAAAATGTTGGCGCCGTGTTCCAAAGGCCTGAAAAGATAGCCTGCCGCGCCAAAGGTGTTGTCAACTATAAGGGGAATATCGTGTTTTGCGGCCACGGCAGCAATTGCCTCAAAATCAGGAATATTAAACTCCGGATTACCGATGGTCTCAATGAAGATCGCTTTGGTCTTGTCATCAATTGCATTGTCAAAATCCTCAGCTTTGTCGCCGCTTACAAATTTGACATTGATCCCGATCCTCTTGAATTGCACCTTGAACTGGTTGTAGGTTCCTCCATAAAGGAAAGAGGTCGACACAAGGTTATCGCCGGCTTCAAGGATATTGGTGATGGCAGTGAACTGTGCTGCCTGGCCGGATGCGGTTGCTACAGCAGCAACACCGCCCTCCAGTGCTGCTATCCTCTTTTCAAATACATCGGTAGTGGGATTCATTATCCTCGTATAAATATTACCGAATTCCTTTAGCCCGAAAAGGTTGGCGGCATGTTCGGCATCCTTGAAAAGGTATGAGGTTGTCTGGTATATCGGAACGGCTCTTGCTCCTGTTGAAGGGTCAGCTTCCTGTCCTGCATGAAGCTGCAGGGTGTCGAATGAATAATTTCTATTGTTTTCCATGATTTTTACTTTTTTTATAGTACGACTGATGTAAGATCTGAATGCCGGAATGAATCCTTTTCTTCCGGGGGAGAGAAAAAGTACCTGTGGGTCGCATTTACAGCCCTGTCGCAGTCACTCTCTTTCACTACAAAGTAGACTGCTGCAGTGGATGCACCGGCTGCGATTATTTCAACATTAATGTTTTCTTCGGCAACTGCCTGGAAAGCTTTAGCCGCAACACCCTGCTTTTTAGTAATTCCCTCACCTACGAGCGCAACAAGTGCAATGTCAGAAATAGTCTCTACATCGCTTATCAAAGCGGGTGCATGCACTTTTATCGCTTTGCGGGCTTTCTTCAGATCACTGCGCTGCAACAGGAAACAAATTGCCGTTTGCGAGGTGAATACCGATGAAATATTCACTCCTGCAGAGTCCATTATACCGGCTACCCCTGCAAGAACCCCAGGTTTTATTCCTATACCGGGACCTTTAAGCTTAAGAACAGAAAAATTGCGGCTGAAGGTTATACTTTTGGGGCCGGTGAATTCATCTTTCGGATCGGGACCGATTATTGTACCGGGCTCTTCTGCAGGATTGGCAATATTGAATATCCTGACAGGAATATCCTTGGGCTGCAGAGGTTCAACCGTACGCGGGTGAAGGATCCTTGCTCCGAAATAGGATAGTTCAGCAGCTTCACTATATGAGAGATATCCGATAGTATCAGGATTATTTACAATCTTGGGATCACCCGTCTGAAACCCGTCAACATCTTTCCAGACATCCAAACTACCGGCATCAAGAAGATTTGCCAGGGCGGCCGCCGAATAATCGGTCCCTCCTCTCCCGAGAAGGGTTATCTTTCCCTCGTCGGATACTCCGTAAAATCCCGGAACGACAAAATACCTGTTACCCTTGAAATGCCCCCTGATATTTTTAGACGACTCTTTAAGCAAGATGCTGGCCGACCCGAACTCACCATCTGTAATCAGTCCGAAATCCTCAGGAAGGCAGAGGACCGAATCAAGCTTTCTCGAGCGAAGCACACTATCAAAAATTACGGCACTGATCCTTTCTCCATAACTGAGAATTGTATCATAAATAGTTGGTGGTAATTCGCCGATGGCATGAATACCCCTGAAAAGAAGGGCAAGTTTGTTAAGCAGTTGCTGCACCTCACCCCTGGCCTGCTCAATAAACAGATCACCCTCAACATTTTCATCTACCTGCTCCCTGCAGGCTGCAGAAAACTCTTCAATGAAAATGGACGGGAAATCACCGGTTTCAGATGCCTGCAATGCTGCTTTCTTAAGATGATCGGTTACCTGGAAAAATGCCGATAATACGATTACACAGGGTGTATCATAACCTTTAACTGTTTCGGCACAACGACTAAAATCCTTAATATTACGAAGATTGGAGCCTCCGAATTTTATCACTTTGTAAGACATGGTAATAATATTTTATAATGTGGATAATTTTTGAACACAGTACACCCCCTGCCGGTAACCTTGACCGGAACGGTATACAATCCCTTTTGGGGATTATCAATGCATGCTGCGCATGCCGCGCATCAACATATGTTTGGGAATAAGAAGCGGAAATGAAGGAATAAAGATAAATCCGGGTAGTGCAGCGGATGGCCGGCCCGGTTTAAAAATACTTATTGCAAATTCAAAACATTTCATAATTATCGGTTATGAGTTTATAATCCCCGCTGGGGCAGGTATTAGCACCTTTTCTCCGGAAAGAGGGTTGCTAGAGCTTCATTGAGCCTGTTCTCTCAGCTCTTCTTTATAAATCAAACCC
>SKND01000223.1 GCA_007120695.1 Bacteroidales bacterium
CTGCCCTCAAAATAGGTGTTGGTCAAATCATACAGGATAATCTTGTCTTCCAGGTCAAAGAGTTCGTTGGTACACCGGGAAAGGTGATTTTCCAATTGCTCTTTCTCACGGTATAACTTGTGGGATATACCATAGAGCTTATCTTTGGTGACCCTTTCTATATCATAACCTGTTAATTCGCAGATAGCTGAATTTTCTTTGATCCATGATACTGTTTTGTATTCCGATGCAGGATATACTGCCCTGCTTATGATATGCGTAGCAGCTAATTTTATATCTTCGTCTTTCCACCCTCTTGTATGCAAAAACCTGCCTATATTTAATTGATTAAAAGCCTGATAACAAAGCGACTCGGCTCCAATTTCACGCACATCCTTATTCTTTAAGGTCTTCAGGTTTACCCTCTCCCATTCCTCTGTTTCACCGGGACGTTTATCTATCTTTTTCTTTGCTTTCAGTTCCCTGTAAAAATGTTGTGCCAGTTGCTCTACACTCTGATCTTTATATGTATTGAAAAGTGTTGGTGTGCCTTTGATCAGTTCATTGATCCTGGCTGTAAGAAGTATCTTTTGGTCAAGATCAGGAATTTCAAGCAGTCTGCCAAGCCCCAGCACCATTCTTTGACGTGGAATGCCGAACTCATCCCGATAGCTTTCACACAATCGGTAGTAGGTGTGGTAAGTTTTCTCCGTTTTGCAATACTTGATGATATTCTTCAAAAACATATCCCAAAAATATGACCTAATGCCGTCATTTCCAAATACTCAGGAGTCCACACAATGGCCTTTTTTGGGAAAATTCACACCGTTTAAAAAAACAACCATTGATAATCAGTGATATGTAATTTGAGCTTTATCAAAAAAATCATCATTTAGTGTTATTTTAGCAAAAATAGGGTGTTTGGCCTGCAATGTGGGTTAATATCAAATGTTTTACGAATGGCAAAAATGAGATACGGTATATTGTCTGATAAATATGCTATAAGGTAAATTAAATCACCTTATGAAATAATCAGATAGAATAAAACCTAAATTATGCACGATGCACACCATTACTTTTCAAGGTGGACCAGAATTCAACAGGCGCTGAAAGGGACCTGGTTAAATATGGTGGCTTATGGTAAGCTTTTTGTATGGTTTTTTTTCAGAAACCTGCTATATGGAATAAAATGTTGTCCCATCGCTTTACTGTAGCCTTCGCGGTCTCCTACCTTTAAATATTTAAGCAGGTCACGGTGGGACACGATAAGTCCTTTACTCTCAAGTTCTTTATTAATAGGTTGAAAAAAGTCGTTGAATTTGCTCTTAACAAACAGGGATACCGGATAGATGATTTCCTGGAACTGCATAATAACCTTGTTACCTGTTATTTCATAGAGTTTTGAATGAAAATGGCGTTCACTTACCGGTGTGTAAAGGTTATTTTCATATACAACACTTTTTTCAACAATATCCTCAAGCTCTTCTAAATATTTGTCATTCAGGTTGTCAAAAATGGAATTACAGATCCCAAGTTCCAATGAAACCCTGAAACCAAGAAGATTAAAAAGTGTTTCATCACCGAGTATCTCAGGATCAAGAACTCTTTGCAATCCGTCAAGAATATGAGGTTCTCTCAGGACCATTCCCTGCCTGGTGCGTGACTCTATCATGCCAAGCATCCGTAAACGACTGAGAGCCTCTCTCAACACGCTTCTGGAAACTCCAAGTGCTTCGGCCAGTTCTTTCTCTCTTGGAACATGATCGCCTGGTTTCATCTTATTTGACCTGAAAAACTCAAGAAGCTTCGCCTCAACCTGATCTACCAGGGTTACTCCATGATTTTGTATTCTAAGGTTTTCCATTATTTTATTTTGTCCTACAAATGTATATGAAATTTCTATAATCCTAAAATACACACAGCCGATTGAAAAAATTTGACTTAGTCGATTACACATACATTCTTAAGTTCTTTTTGATTTGGCTTTTATATTGGCGCTAATATAATATAGTGCAAAGCCACTGTTAGTTATCGTAAGTTTATTTGGTGCAATATATACCGGAGTTATAATTTCAACACATGCGATATCTATATAATTATAATTGCAACCAATCTTATGCAAAAAAATAAAACAAATCAAATTTTTATATACTTTTAGCTCATTAAGTTACCTGAGAAAATTTATTTAATCGGGGTAAAGGCATCGCAATCGTAGAAGTTTCCAAATAACAATCCTTTCAACACCCAAACTTTAAAACAATGAAAACCAGACTGATAATTTTTGTTTTTCTCTTTCTTGGAGCATTTACCGACTCGTTAAGAGCAGAAATTGTTCTACCGGCCATATTTGGAAACAACATGGTCTTGCAGCAGAAGACAGATGCAGCAATATGGGGAAAAGCCTCTCCCGGTAATTCTGTTGAGGTTACTACTTCATGGGATGATAATAGTTACACAACAGAAGCAGGCGCTGATGGAAAATGGAAAATCAGGGTAAAAACTCCCGCAGCAGGTGGTCCTTATGAAATATCAATTTCAGATGGTGAAATGCTGAAGCTTTCTAACGTTCTTATTGGTGAGGTTTGGGTTTTCTCCGGACAGTCCAACATGCAAATGCCAATGAAGGGGTATCACAATGAACCGGTTTCCGGCTCAAATGAAGCGATAGCCACTTCAAAAAACGAAAATATCAGGCTGTTTACAGTAAGCCGGGAGAAAAGCCTGGAACCGCTTGATGATCTTACAGGGCAATGGCAGGAATGTCTTCCTGGAAATGTTGCTGAATTCAGTGCCACCGCTTATTTCTACGGAAGATTGGTTCAGCAGGTACTTGGAGTTCCCGTGGGATTGATAAATTCAAGCTGGGGAGGTACCCGGATCGAACCATGGATAAGTGAAATGGGTATAAAGGAATTTGACTGGGTAACTTTGCCGGATAAAAATCAAACCGGTGATTTCTCACAACAAACACCCACAGTGCTCTTTAATGCAATGATACGGCCTCTTACCGGATTCGCTGTCAAGGGTGCTTTATGGTACCAGGGTGAATCAAACCGGAACGAACCTGACCGGTATGCTGAGCTAATGCCGGGATTGATTGAAAACTGGCGCGCTGAATGGGGACTGGAGGAGATGCCGTTCTATTATGTACAGATAGCGCCATTTGATTACGGTACTTTCGGATTAAATTCTGCACTTTTGCGTGAGGCACAACTTAAAGCATCGACTATGCTTCCATACACCGGCATGGCCTGCCTGATGGATGCAGGAGAAAAAGATTGCATTCATCCGGCCGATAAGAAATCTGCCGGCGAGCGCCTGGCTTACCTTGCCCTGGCTAAAACTTACGATGAAAGCGGATTTGCATATTCAGGACCGGTATTGCATGAGATATCTATTGAAGGTAACATGGTTAAGCTTACTTTTAACCATGCAGAAAACGGGCTTACAACTTTTGGGAAAGAACTCAAGAACTTTAAAATAGCAGGAGAAAACAGGCGGTTCTATGAAGCTAAAGCATTTATTACCCGGCAAGGAATAACATTGTTCGCACCACAGGTACCTAATCCTGTTGCCGTCAGATATGCATTTGATGATTTTGTTCAGGGTGAACTCTATAATACAGAAGGTCTGCCGGCTTCATCTTTCCGCACCGACACCTGGGAATAAGGGAACGTCATCTAAAAAATATCAGGATTCCAGATAGTTGCTGCTATGTATCGTTCAGGACCGGATGTAGAGATAATTTTGAGATTCTCCTAATGTTTTTGTAATTTTAACCTGTTGCATGCGGTATTTGTTTGGTAACTAATTCAAATATAACTATTTAAGCTAAGGCATGCAACTTTTTTATGTTTTTATGCGACTTATTATCAACAACTTACTAACAAGGAAACTTTAGTTAATTAAAATTAATACATTATTTTAAAATTTAACTACACAATCATGAATCAACTGAAAATTTTCCTTACCATTTTTATTGCAATTTTTATGATTCTTCCTGTTAATGCGCAGGAAAAATACGACCATTCTGCAGCTGAAGAGCTTGGCTGGAAACTTGCTGCCCAGGCTTATACTTTCAGGCTTTTCACCTTTGAAGAGACTCTGGATAAACTTAATGAGCTGGGACTAAAATATGTGGAAATGTACCCGGGTCAGACCATAGGAGCAGGAATTGAAGGCACAACACACTATTCCATGGACACGCAGACACGGCAAAAATTAAAGGACCTGCTTGACTCCAAAGGTATCAGGCTTATAAATTACGGGGTTGCCGGAGCTAATTCCACCGAAGAGTGGAACCAGTTATTTGGATTTGCATATGATATGGGGATAGAAACAATAATGATAAATCCCCGGGCCGTACATTTTGATCTTATAGAAGAGTTGTGCGAAAAATACGAAATTAATGTTGGCATACATAATCACCCCAAGCCTCGTTCCGATTTCTGGAACCCTGATTATGCTATGTCTCAGCTGGCCGGACGAAGCCGGAAAATGGGCATCTGTGCAGATATCGGACATTGGGGGCGTTCAGGGGTCGATCCGCTTGAGGCTGTTAAAAATACTGAAGGCAGGATTGTTTCCCTTCATTTCAAGGACCTGAACCATTACGGGGTTGGATCTCATGATGTACCATGGGGTGCCGGCGTATGTAATATAGCGGGGATTATGCATGAGCTGAAGAGAC
>SKND01000183.1 GCA_007120695.1 Bacteroidales bacterium
CCCATTCCCCCGGTCGGCTGGTCCTGCCTGAATGCTGTGTTACGGTCGATAAAGGCAGCCACCCTTCCTATAAGTCGGTCATTCCCGTCATAAAGAAGCCACCGGGTAGCTTCTCCATGATTGAAATAGACATTCTTCTCCGGATCGAAAATGGATTCGATCTCATTTTCCAGCGGACAGACCCAGGTCGGGTCATTTTTGTATATGATACGGGCTACATCGTTAAAGGCTCTTTGTGCCCGGCTGTTGTCTACTTTCCTTATCTGCATTAGGTTCTATTTTGTGGTTATGCTTTTTTTATCCGGGAGCAGTAAAGATTGTTATCCAGTTCCCGGCCAATATAATCCCGGTCAGGGATGTTTTCCATAAATCTCTTCAAGCAACCTGCTGTATTTTGACTCAATGACCTTTCTTTTAAGTTTAAGGCTGGCAGACAATTCCCCGGTCACCGGCGACCATTCATCGGTCACCATACGAAAACGGATAATCCTCTCAGGTTCGGACAGTGATCTGTTCATACCGGCTATCTCCTGGTTAATGGCATCTCTCACCTCCTTTAACCTGACAAGTTCCACAGGATCCTGTCCGGAAAAGAGATTACCCGATTCGCACCACTCTTTAAGATACCTGAAGTCAGGCAGCACCAGTGCAGTTGCAAATTTCTGGTGTTCACCCACCACCATCGCCTGATCGATGAAGGCCGATTCCTTCAGCCTGTTCTCAATGGGCTGAGGGGCAACAAATTTTCCGTTCGAGAGCTTGAATATCTCCTTTTTCCTGTCAGTAACATTAAGGAATTTCCCCTCCACCCAGTTGCCAACATCTCCTGTGTGAAACCATCCATCCTTATCGATTACCGATCTGGTAAGTTCTTCATCTTTATAATATCCGATCATTATATTGTTACCTCGTGTAAGAATCTCCCCGTCGTCACTGATTTTAACTTCCACGCCGTCTATAAGGGCACCCACTGTACCTGGTTTGCACAGAGGTTTTTCCTGCCTGTTGATGGTTATGATCGGCGAAGTTTCTGTCAAGCCGTACATGTTGATAATTTTTATTCCTGCTGCCCAGAATATTCGTTCCAGTCTGGGATGGAGACTCGCTCCACCGCAACCCACAATACGTGCACATCCGCCCAGTGCTTCCCTCCATTTACTGAAGATCAGCTTGTCGGCTATTTTTAGTTTACGTTCATAAAACCAGCCATTTTCCCCGAAAGGTTTATACCGGAGTCCGAGTCTTACTGCCCAGAAAAAGAGTGACCTCTTAATCCCTTTCAGGCTTCTGCCTTTGGCCATAACATTGGCGTAGACCTTTTCAAGGATCCGGGGTACGGCATCAAAACCTGTGGCCTTTATCTCCTTCAGGTTGGCGGCGATAGTGCCCATGTTCTCGGCATAATAGATGCAGGCTCCGGAGTACTGGGTCTGGTAATTCCCCAGTCTCCCGCCTACATGACACAAGGGCAGGATATTGAGATACCGGTCGTCCGGACCGAGATTGAATACCTGTGCTGCAGCAAGGAAGTTGCTCACAAGGTTGCGGTGGGAAAGCAGAACTCCCTTTGAAGTGCCGGTTGTTCCGGAAGTATAGATCAGGGCTGCGGGATCGGAAGGTGTTATCCCGTTTTTTATCTTTTCGAGTGTATCAGGAGTTCCGGGACTGCAATTCTTTCCCTTCTCAATAATTTCCAACCAGTGCGGGGAATGGTCTGTTTTATTGAAAGTGAAAACGTTTTCTACCTTATCGAGCAGGTCACAGACCGGTTTGATTGCATCGTATAGTTTACTGTCGGCAATTATTACCATCCTTGTATCTGAATGCTCGATGATATATTTATATTCAGCAGGGTTCATGGAGGTGTAAACCGGAACATGTATCACCCCTGCCATCGCCATTCCCATATCTGCAAAGTTCCATTCGGGACGGTTGTTTGTGATGGTGGCGATCTTATCTCCCTTTCTGAAACCAAGTTCCAGCAGTCCAAGAGCAAACCAGCGGGAATAGTCATTGTATTCCTGTGCGCTGTACTTTATCCATTTTCCGTCTGATTTTGCAGCAAAAGCGTCTGCATCAGGAAAAAGGGCGAGATACCTGTCAATGAGATCAAAGGTCCGTGTCGGTTCCATAATGGTAAAAATTAATCAACCTGGTTATATAACCAAATGTACGTGAATTTGCATCTAAATACAAAGCAAAATGCACTGACAGCAGCATACAAAATCGACCTTCTGGTCATTTTTTTACCTATTGCTACAAAAAACTTACTTTGACGACATCATATCGAACACCTTCCCGACCAAAATTCCGAACTTCAGGTCAGAGATGAAGATGATCGATGGGTAAGGTTGTAACATCAGGGAGTTTTGGGAGCTTGTATAAAAGTGAGTCTGGGCTATAACAATAATTTCAACCGGATTTGGCCGCTATATGCTGGAATAAAAAAGTTTCAGAGTTGCGTTATATCTTGCTTTTATTTAATTTAGTGACGTGTTAGGACCAAAACGGTTAAACACCGAACCGTTTTTGGCTAAAATGATCGAAATTTCATGCTTTTATGGCGAAACACTCAGCGAAAAAAAATGAGGTTTCGTGCTTTTGCGGCAAGCCTCCATGCGGTTGACCAACCTTAATCTAATTATAATCGCTTACTATGACTGAAAACGAAAAGCGGACTTTATCATTACTTGACAGGCGGCATTTCTTAAAAATGGCCGGACTGGGAATACTGGGAACTGCATTTCCTGCGGGATTCACCTCCTGCGCCCGTTCGGATAAGGCCGGGTCACTACCAGGATTGTCGATGCAGCTCTACACAGTGCGCAACGAAATTGCAGCCGACCTTCCGGGAACCCTTCGGCGTCTCGCAGAGATCGGATTTACCCATGTGGAGACAGCCTTCTGGCCGGAAGGGGTGAGTCACCGCGACGGAGCGGCTTATCTGAAAGAGGCGGGGCTGAATGTCTCCTCCATTCACGCGGAACTGGCGGAAGAGTCAGTACCGGAGATGCTGACAGAGCTGGCGGAGGTCTATGAGTGCGACAGGCTGATCTGGCACGGCTGGCCGGAAGACCCTCGGTATCGGACCCGGGAAGGAACCCTAAATCTGGTGTCGCTATACAACAAGGTGTCAGAATATCTGCAGTCATACGGGCTGCGTTTCGGTCTTCACAACCACTGGTGGGAATTTCGAACCCTTGAGGAAGGCATTACCCCATGGGAACTGCTTCACCAGGAACTGAACCGGGAGATTTTTTTCCAGCTCGACATCTACTGGGTGGCGGTGGCGGGACTCGATCCGGCCAATATCATCCGCCAGCTCGGCAGCCGGGTAGAGATGCTGCATGTGAAAGATGGTCCGGCCAATCCCGATGATGTAAGTGTTGATGAGCCTCACGAGCCCATGACTGCGGTCGGGCATGGACGACTCGATATTCCCGGAATTATGAAGGCAGCCAGGGAACATGTCCGATGGATGGTTCTGGAGATGGACGAAACAGACGGTGATCCCATCGCCCTCCTCGACCAAAGCCTCCAATACATGCTCAGCAACCGTTTCGCCGCACTAACATAGACCGCCGCTGCCCAACCTCAAATTTTTTATAACTTGTGTGGAATTTAACAACCAGGTTCAATGTTTAAGAAAATATTTCTCTGATTGAATACAATAAGATTTTAAAACGGCCTGACCGGGCGAAACTGTGCCACACAGCAAATCGAATTAGCAAACCAGTACAATGAGGATGATCTTTTTAACATGTACGGTTATCATATTTAACCACTCATTAGCTATGTTCTTTATGACTACTTTTTATGATGATCTGAATTCAGGCACTGGAGAATCCGATGAGGTCATATTATTTGACTTTGGCACTCTGGAAAATATGGACGACTGGCTGATTGTCAATGATGGCGTTATGGGCGGCCTCTCAAAAAGCAAGTTCATTTTGAGTGATAGCAATACTGCTGTTTACTCTGGGAATGTAACGCTGGAAAATAATGGTGGCTTTGCATCGACCAGAACAAAAGCTATGCGCTTTCAGCTGGACGGATCTAAAGGCATTCTGATTCGGGTAAAAGGAGACGGCAAAAAATACCAGTTCAGGATTCGAACGGATGACCGGTTTGATGGGGTATCATACCGGTATCACTTCGAAACCAATGTAAATGATTGGCAAACAATCTCTATTCCTTTCAGCAAATTCGTGCCTGTATTCAGAGGACGGATACTACAAGACGTGGAACCTGTCTCACCGAAAGATATTCAGCAGGTGGGGTTCTTGATATCTGATAAACAAACCGGCGCATTTCATCTTGAAATTCAATGGATAAAAGCGTATCGGTAAGAGGATTCAAACCGGTGCCCGACCAGGTGGTGGTTGATTATGGATCCATCTCCGTTATACCAGGAAATACCCCGTCAAATATCTTATCCTAATAGAGCAGTTGCATAATCTCATCAAGTTTTGGTGATAATATTATTTCGGTTCTGCGATTGTTAGCTCTTCCTTCCGGTGTTTCATTGCCGGATCTTGGTGCAAATTCACCTTTGCCTGATGCAGTAAGACGTGCCGGTTCAATTTTATGCTCATCAGTTAAAGTGCGAACTATTGAAGTTGCCCTGGCTACACTCAGGTCCCAGTTATCACGATA
>SKND01000319.1 GCA_007120695.1 Bacteroidales bacterium
ATGGATCCCCCTGGTTTGTTCATGTTATTTTGTGAGACTTCAGTATCATGGGGATTCATCTGTACAAATCAGGTTAATCAAGTTAATAATCAATGAATTATGTATTGCATATAAATTATATCAGGTGTTTCATACGTATAAAGTATAGTTAGCAATTTGTTTAACAATGTGTTACCAGTTCATGAATCGGATATTTTGCGTTTCAATCCATGAATGTCACATCTGACTTATATTGCAAAATGCGAACAGTCGTGCATGTGAGATCGACGAAATCAAACCCTCATCCTTGTGTGCTAAAAGCTTATCATGGGTGTTTTATTTTTTATTTGTAAAGTTTTTAAAAGCATTTACATCATTTATAAACTCAGTGCATCTCTCACCGGGGTTATTCTCTTTCATAAACATCTCGCCTATAAGAAATCCGTCAAATCCCACATTCCTTAGTTCTGCCAGCGTGCCGGCTGAATGAATTCCGCTTTCGGCTATTTTGATGCTGGTTTCTGGCAACCGGCCGAAAGTTTTTTTGAGAATATCCATATTGACACTGAAATTTCCCAGGTTCCTGCTGTTTATACCAATAAGCCTTGCATCAGCAGGCAGTTTTGCTATTCCGCTTTCATTATGTATCTCAAACAAAACCTCCAGATCCAATGACTCTGCCACCCTGGCAAGTATCTTCATCTCACGGGCGGTCAGTATATCTGCTATAAGGAGTATCGCATCTGCACCTATGCTCTTAGCCTCCACTACCTGGTACTCATCTATTATGAACTCTTTTCTGAGTATTGGGGCGTCGCACAAGTCCCTGACGGCCAACAGATCATTATTACTGCCACCAAAATACTCACCATCAGTCAGTACTGATAGGGCAGAGGCGCCGGCTTCAAGGTAACGTGGACAAACTATGGCAGGATCGGCATATTTGTTAATGACTCCCCTTGAGGGTGATTGCCGCTTGAATTCAGCTATGATACCGTTCCTTTTACTGTCGAGTACAGCCCTTTCGAGCGAAAGCGGTATTCTTCTGAAAAATTTGCTTTTTTCCAGCAATGCCGGGGGATTTTCGATCTTTAGCCTCCCTACCTTTGCACGTTTATAAGTGACTATTTTTTCCAGGATGTTCATACCAGCTTTTAATTAATAATTTGCTTATCAGCTACTTTTGTTGCCCGATGATATTCAGTCCGGTTAACATTAGCCATTTCCTCTGCCAGAGGTTCAGCAGTACCTCTGGCCTGCAACAGGTTCAGTAGTCCCTTTGAATATCGATCAGTTTTTTAAAACAATTCAAGGCCTTTCCCGAATCGATCGATTCCTTTGCAGCCTCTACACAATCATAAAGGCTTTTATTATCATAGCAGCATGAAATCGCCAGAGCCGAATTTGCAATAACAGTATTTTTCTGGGCTTCTGTTGCCTTGTTCTCAAGAATTGCCATCAGTATGCCCGCGGCCTCCTCAACACTTTCACCCCCATAAAGTGATTCGGGCGAATTGACAGGCATATTCAAATCTGAAGGATATAACAATCCTTCCCCTTTCGGGGAAAAAAACTTTATTCCCGATGTCAGTGAAACCTCATCATAACCGTCGAGGCTATAGACAACCAGGTAATCTTTATTCTCCCTCTGCATCAGGTAACTGTACAGGCGGCCGGCTTCGATACTAAAAACGCCGCTAAGCTGGCATTGGGGATTAGCCGGGTTGACAAGCGGTCCCATAATATTGAAGATGGTCTTGATTCCCAGTTGCCTGCGAATTGATCCCACAGCCTTTAAAGCAGGATGAAAGAGCGGTGCATGCATGAAGCATATTCCCGCCTCTTCCGTCTCCCTTTTCAATTTGTCGTTACTGCTGGAGAATTTGTAGCCGCAATGCTCCATCAGGTTTGAAGAACCCGTAAGCGACGATACCGCGTAATTTCCGTGTTTAGCAACTTTAATGCCCGCCCCGGCAACAACAAATGACGATATGGTTGATATGTTAAAAGTATTTTTACCATCTCCTCCTGTACCGCAAAGATCAATTATTCTCTCTCCGTTCAGGTCTACCTTCACAGCCAGCTCAAGCAGCGCTTCCCTGAAGCCCAGAAGCTCGTCAAGGTTGATGCTTCTCATTATATAAGATGATAACACAGCTGCGATCTGTGCCTCATTAAGTTCATTACCGGCAATGCCCAGCATAAGTTCTGCCGCTTCCTCCCGGCTAAGTTGCTGCGATTCAAGTAATTTATTCAGGATACTCTTCATTGGAGGTAGATTAAATTATTGTTTTAATTTCTTGAAATACATGCAATTGTCAATATGTATCAAATTCTTTGAAATAGAATAAACAGGCACTAACTTGTTATCTTACTGAGTTTGTATAATTAATCAATCAAACTTTTTCAGCCAGTTAAAAACAATCTTTTTGCCGTCCGGTGTAAGTATCGACTCAGGGTGAAACTGAACCCCGCAAATATCGAGGGATCGGTGACTCATTGCCATTATATAGCCTTCATCATCCAGCGCATCCGTTTGCAGGCATGAAGGAACTGTATCCTTTTTCACCACCCAGGAGTGATATCTTCCACCCTGAAATATATCCGGAAGACCATCGAAAAGGTAATGTCCGGTATCGAGCAGGTTAATGTTCGTTGCCACACCATGGTAAACCTTGTCAGTGTTCAGCAGGCTGCCGCCGAACACTTCGGCTATGGCCTGCAGTCCGAGGCATACGCCGAAAATCCTTTTAGTCTCTTTGTAACGGTCAATTATTTTCAGCAGATTTCCGGCCTCCGAAGGAATACCCGGACCGGGAGAGAGCAGTATTCCGTCATAAGCTTCAATATCATCGAGCGAGATCCGGTCATTTCTGTAAACATCGGTTTTATGGTCATTATATTCCTGAACATAATGCAGGAGGTTGTATGTAAATGAATCGTAGTTGTCTATTATCAGAATCCTTGCCATTATAAATTATTTTATATTTTCTGCCATGGTTAATGCCTGTCTTAAAGCCGACAATTTACTTTTAACCTCATTGAGCTCCTTTTCAGGCACCGAATCAATAACAACACCCGCACCGGCCTGGTATGTCAGTTTCCCGCCGTAACTGGCAAATGATCTGATCATTATTGCATGGTTGAGTGATCCGCACAATCCCATAAAACCAATAGCCCCTCCGTAAAAACCCCGACTTGTGGGTTCAATCTCATCAATAAGCTGGATTGCTCTGTGCTTAGGTGCACCGGAAAGAGTTCCTGCAGGGAATGTATCGGCAAATACCCGGTACCTGTTTTCAGCATCGTACAGGTCTCCTGTTACCGTTGAAACCAGGTGAATTACATGTGAATAGGCATGTACCTCCTTATATGTGCTTACCTTTACATTTTTTGAGTGTCTGCTCAGGTCGTTTCTCGCAAGATCAACAAGCATTGAGTGCTCCGAATTCTCCTTCGGATCTGCCAGGAGCGCTTTTGCCAGTCCCTCATCACTTAGTTTGTCACCTGTCTTAGTTATAGTTCCGGCAATTGGATTTATAGTTGCCCGGTCCTCATTTATCTGTAGTTGCGCTTCAGGCGATGATCCGAAAAGCTTGTAGCCGAGATAATCGAAGTAGAACAGGTAGGGTGAGGGATTTACTGACCTGAGTGCTCTGTATACAGAAAATTCATCACCCTGAAAGGATTGTTCAAACCTGCGGGAGAGAACAATCTGGAATACATCACCTCTGGCGCAGTGTTTTTTGCCGCGGGAGACCATCTCCAGAAATTTATCATCTTCAAGATTACAAAGTTCATTGCCTGTTGTTGTGAAAGGGAAACTGGTGGTGTTCTTATTTGCGAGCAGAGACAAGACCCTTCCGGTATGTTTTTTTTCTTCGTTCTCTGCAAGTTCACAAATTGACATCGTATTATTGAAGTGGTTTATTGCAATTACAACAGAGTAGAGGTCATACCTCAAAAGAGGTACCGGAGATGAGTCATTGCCCGTTTTTATATTCACATTATCGAACAGGTTCACAGCATCATAAGAGGTGAACCCGAATAATCCGGGAAACAATTTCTCATCAGGCATATTATCGATGCTGATCGAACCGGCTAACCCTCCGACAGCAGTCACTGCATCCGGATAAGGTGCAGTTTTAGCCTGGATCTGCGATACTCCGGGATAGTACTCCTTTATTCCGCCCTCGGTCACCTCAATACCCGCTACAGGGTCAAGGCAGATATAGGAATACGCATCCTGCCTTGAACTGAAGTCGGTACACTCCAGCAGCAGGCTTTGGGGAAATTCATCACGCAGACGCAGATACAGTCCGACAGGTGTCAGGGTATCGGCCGAAAGGTGATGTACTGATGCTTTTAATTTTACAGGGTTCATCGAGCAGTTGTTTTAATTAACGAAAAAAGCCCGCTATGTTAAGCGGGCTTCCGTATACTATTATGATATGAACATTAACAAATACAGTGCTTAACATAGCTTTTTATGCTGCCATGCCACCACCAGTTGTTAGTTGTTATTATATTGCCCATTTCAGATTCTTTGACTGTGTAAAAATACAATTTTTTTAAATAAACAAATGCTCTATACGGAAAAAAATCACTAACCGGCATGAAATTTCTGAACCTGCCGGCCCTCATACAGTTACAA
>SKND01000099.1 GCA_007120695.1 Bacteroidales bacterium
ATTTCAGAGGAGTTGCCGTCAAACTTTTCTGCCGCCGCAAATATTTCGGAAAGATCAACGGGTAGCACCGTAATTCCGCCGGCCTGAAGGATCTTTTCACTGTACCTCATGGTCTGGAAAGCAGCCGGACGTGCCCCTATAGCACCGATGCGTGCATTACTCAGTCCGTTAACGACACGGCATACCCTGGCAAAATACTCAATATCCCGTTCGAACATTTCGCTTTCGAGCGGATAGGTATGGAATGTTGTATCTGTAAACGGAATGCCATACTGGTAGAGGTTATTGCAAACCGATATCTTGCCGCAAAAGGCGTCCCTGCGGCTGTAAACATCAACCTTGTCATTATCATCGTCGCAGGCCTGGATCAATACCGGCACATCAAGCGCGGACAGGCTGAGCGCATTAACAACTCCTATCTCATCGCCAAAATTGGGCAATACCACTATGATGCCGTCAATCACATCGCGGTTTTTCCTGAATAGTTCAGCACATTTCTGTGCATCCCGGAGGGTTTCAATATTTCCTGAAGGAGTCTCTTCTGAAGGCAGTATAACCGCATTGTGTCCCGATTTATTTATTTTTTCGAGCAGTACCGATCTTGCTCCTGTTGCCAACTTTGCATTGAATATGTTGCGGTTTGCAACTATCAGTCCGAATGTTAGTTTCTGTTTGTAAGCCATGGTATCTCTTTTTAGGTTAAATCTTAAAATTCTAAATTAAAGGTGGCCACAATGTAATATCCAAAGCCGCTCACCAGGAATATCCATAATGCCCGTTATAATTTTTTTACCTCATCTGAGTGCAACGACCGTGCAACGGCACTTTTCCACCCAATGTAAAGCTCCAGGGCTTTCTCTGCCGGCATTGTGCTTCTTATCAGCTCTCCCTTTCGTAAATCTTCAACCTCCTCCGGTGAATGCCACCACCCAAGGTTAAACCCGGCAGCAAGCGCTACGCCGGATGCCGATGCTTCTTCAATAAAACTCCTGTTTATAGCACCTCCCAGCATATCAGCCTGAAACTGCATCAGAAAATTGTTTCTGACAGGCCCGCCGTCAACTCTCAGCTCAATCTCACCTATCCCCGACTGTTCCCTCATCAGGTCTATCAGATCCCTTACCTGGTATGCAATAGCCTCAAGCGCCGCCCTTACCACATGTGCCTTTTTGGTCCGGAAGGTCATGCCGCAGATCATGGCTTTGGCCTGCTGGCTCCAGTATGGTGCACCGAGTCCCGCGAAGGCGGGAACAAGGTATACCCCTTCTGTTGAACCGACCGAGGCGGCCAGCGCATCTGTTTCTCCTGCACTGCTTATAAGCTCCAGATCATCCCTGAGCCATTTGACAGTGGCCCCGGTGCAATGGATATTTCCCTCGAAAACATACTTAACCGATTTCTGTACAGCGTAACCAACAGAAGTAACCAGTCCCCGGGGACTCTGCACCGGTTCATCGCCAATATTCATCATAATAGACGATCCTGTTCCATATGTCGCCTTGGCCATTCCCGGTGTGAAGCAGAGCTGCCCGAACAGTGCCGCGTGCGAATCGCCCATCACTCCGGTAACAGGTACAGGGTCGTCAAAAGCACCCCCTGCAGTGGTTTCGCCGAATGACTCATCCGAAAACCTAACATCAGGCGCCATCGACATCGGAATACCCAGCTTGTCCATTATTTCGAGGTCCCACGACAACGTATTTATATTAAAAAGCATGGTCCGGCAGGCGTTCGAATAATCGGTTGCATGAACATGCCCCCCGGTAAGGTTCCATATCAGCCAGCTGTCCGTTGTCCCGAACAGAAGCTCACCCCTGTCAGCCTTTTCCCTGGCCCCGGGCACATTATCAAGTATCCAGCGGATACCTGTGGCTGAAAAATAGGGATCAATTATCAACCCTGTCTTTTCCCTGACCTTCTCCTCCCAGCTGTCATTCCTGAGCTCCTCGCAATAGCCTGCCCCCCTGTTACATTGCCATACGATCGCGTTATAAACCGGCTTTCCGGTAATCCTGTCCCATACCACCACCGTCTCCCGCTGGTTGGTAATGGCAAGCGCCTGTATATTCTGACCGGGCCGCCCCCTCACCATGTCGCCTATTATCCCAAGGGTGTTCGTCAAAATCTCCTCCGGATCATGCTCGACCCAGCCCGGCTTCGGGTACATCTGGGCATGCTCCTTTGACAGCTTTGCCACGACACTTGCGTTTCGGTCAAAAAGCACGGCTTTGGTGGCTGATGTGCTCTGGTCGATCGCTAATATTGAAGGTGTGCTCATTTTACCCGGTCTTTTTCAGTTTGTTTTCTAATCTCCCTTCCGGGGAAGGAAACGCTGTTGGTTATGTTGTTACCTGGGTTCTATGATTGCAATGTAAGATTCCCCAGTACCGGAGGGGCCACTCCCCGGAGTAAGAGTCAATACCCTGTCAGGTCCCCACCAGGGCACTTCTGACCAGTCTAAAGTTACGGACTCTTCTGCGTCCCATTCACCACGTGTGACATTTAACCATTTAACAGTTACTTCATCCATATATACCCACGGGTCCAGCACAACAGTAGATCGGCCATGGGGAAAATAAACTGCATACGCGTTGCCAACATTAGCCAGGCAGTAATCTGCACGAATTCTATTACCTATCGTCTCACAGCCTGCATAGGGTTCGGAATTGAACAGGTCGAATTCTTCCAGGAACATCGAAGCGGCACGTATAGTCCTTTGCGCTTGTTCAGAGAGCCCAATACCCCAATTACCATCAGGTCTGTGAAATCTCGTTGATGCCGCACCGCCAAATATATTCTTCCAAAATCGTTCAACCGCCTCTACTCCAGTCCCTGCCGAATTGTTCTCAGCAGCACCGGCTCCATACAACTTTTCA
Organism: Bacteroidales bacterium; assembly: GCA_007120695.1. GTDB lineage: Bacteria > Bacteroidota > Bacteroidia > Bacteroidales > PUMT01 > PXAP01. The sequence continues at coordinate 2,877 of SKND01000099.1, forward strand.
TTATTAACCGGCATGGGACCTTCACGCTGAGCCTTGACCATCCTCCGCCAATGGAGCAGATTCTCGTAATGGTGGTATCCTACAGCACCAGCAGAATTCTGATTATTTTGGGATACATCAACAAAAGAATACAGATCCCTGTGCGTCATCACATGGCGCAACGAATTACCGGGGAGCAATCGCATGGAAGTTATATAAATAGTTTTGTTCTGCGCCTCGGCAGCTGCTTTTATATATTCTGCCCAATAGTTTAACTGTGCCGTCTCTGCGCTGCTCTCGTTTTTGATGTTGTATAGAATGTGATCATAGACCAGAGTAATTGACATTAATTTATCAATATACAGGTGCTGATACTCCAAAACAGGTTTATTATTATCAATAACTGAACGACGATAAAAACCGTCCGCATTTACAATGGTCCCAGGTTCCCAGTTGATATTATTGTCAGGATGATAAGGGTGACCACTGTTGAAATCAAACCGATCCCACAGCGACAATTGCACAATGATATCTCTCTTCTGCGTTTCATCAAGGAAAGTTTCCAACCTGTTCCAGTATTCCTCATTCCACTGCTCCAAATCATACATGCCGTCTCCAACTTCTCTCACGGGATACACATCACCTTCATCAACGGCATACGCACTACCAGGCCTATCTCTGTCCGACATCGTATTTCTGACATAATTGCCACCTACCGATCGTAATAAATCAAGCTGATCAGTCAGCCGTTTGCCTGTCCACTGGAAAAGGTTATCATTATCAGTCCCCCCAAGCAACATAATGGGCTCGCCCTTGTACTGCCAATACCAGGAATTATTTTCATAGGGTCTTATATCCCCTTCATTGAGATTGACGTTGGTGTGTTCTTTATTCCCGGGCAAATCTGCACCATTCTCCAGACTATTTGCATTTAGCCAGGAAAACATACATGTAATGGACACCATAAGTGTAATTATGATTTTGATTTGCATAATTGGTATAATTTAGTTGGTTATAATTCCTAAGTCAGGCTTATAATATACGTTTTTATAACCTAAGGTTTTTCTTTTCGAGATTACTCCTTCCTTGCATTCAGCTTCTCAATAACCACCGCCAGCAGGATCACGAACCCCTTGACAACCTGCTGCCAGAATGGTGATACATTAAGTAAAACCAGTCCGTTATTCAGCACACCTATAATTAAGGCTCCCTGTACGGTACCCATGATCGTGCCTTTACCTCCCGAAAGCGAGGTGCCGCCTATCACAACTGCTGCAATAGAATCCAGTTCCAGTCCCATTCCGGCATTGGGCTGTGCCGAATCGAGCCGGGAGGTTACAATTATTCCGCCAACAGCTGCCAGCGCACCGGCAATAGAGTACACAATGATCTTTATCCTTTTAACATTAAGTCCCGACAGCTCAGCTGCCTTCTCGTTCCCCCCTACTGCATAAATATGCCGGCCAAGCCTTGTTTTTTTGGTCAGTACAACGGCTGCAACAACCACTACTGCCGAGATCCAGACAGGCACAGGAACACCTAGGAGCCAGCCGGTACCGATAAATGCCATATTGCCTTCAAATCCTGTTATCGGAAACCCGCCGGTCCACAACATTGTCAGTCCCCGTGCAATAGTAAGCATCGCAAGGGTTGCCACAAACGGGGGTACTCTGAAGCGGGTAATGGCAATACCGTTGAACCAGCCAAGGAAAGACCCGGCAACTACTCCGCCTGCTATTGCACCGAACAGGGTAAACCCGACATAGACATTGGC
>SKND01000037.1 GCA_007120695.1 Bacteroidales bacterium
AAATGCACAAATGAAGATAATTACCTGTTCCAGAAATTTGTAAGAGTGGTTTTCGGCAGCAATAACGTGGACTACTGTACCCGCCTGTGCCACGCCTCCACGGTGGTAGCAATGCTGCGCAGCATCGGCAACGGTGCGGGGAGCAATTCGATAGAGGATTATGAGACAGCCGACTGCATTTTGGTTACTGGCAATAACATTATTGAGACACACCCGGTCACCGCCACATTTGTCAAGAAAGGAAAAAGGAGGGGAGGCAAGGTGCTGGTTATAGACCCGAAATGGACACCTCTGGTCAGATATGCAGATATTTGGCTTCAGCCAAGACTGGGTACAGATGTGGCGCTGCTGAACGGGATGATGCATGTGATAATAGGTGAAGGCCTGACAGATAGTAACTTTATTGAAAACAGGGTGGAGGGTGGCATGGAGGCTTTCAGTGAACTGAAAAATCTCACACGGAAGTATACCCCCGAATTCACAGAGCGTATCACCTCGGTACCTGCAGCCAATATAGTAAGGGCAGCCCTTGTATTCGCAAAGGCAAAAAAATCGATTGTTGCCACAGGTATGGGACTGAGCCAGCAGGTAACCGGCACAAATAACGTGTTCAGCCTTATCAATATGCTGCTTATTACCGGCCATATTGGCAGGGAGGGGTCGGGTATCAACCCTCCGCGGGGACAGAATAATGTGCAGGGAGCATCTGATGTGGGCACCTCCCCGCTTACCTATCCGGGATACATTCCGGTGGGTAATGATGATAACCGCCGGAAGGTGGCTGAAGTCTGGGGCGTACCGTACGAATCCCTTTCGGGGAAACCGGGTCTTACCACGGTGGAGATCATGCAGGCCGCCTACAAGGGTGAAGTCAGGGGGATGTATATCATGGGAGAGAACCCGATGATTACCGATCCTAACCTCAACCATACCGAAGAATCCCTTAAGAAACTAGATTTTCTTGTTGTACAGGATATATTCCATACCGAAACAACACCTTTTGCCGATGTGATATTGCCGGCAGCCTCGTTTGCCGAGAAGAACGGAACATTTGTAAACAGCGACCGGCGGGTTCTGCGAGTTCGCAAGGCAGTCGAATCACCCGGAGAGGCTCGGCAGGACTGGAGGATAATCGTTGAGATTGCACGCAGGATGGGCAAACCGGTTGGTGACTACCAGGATGAATCAGAAATATTTGATGAGATTGCAGCAGTGACGCCTATGATGGCCGGGATAAACCATACCAGGCTGGAGAATAAAGGCATCCAGTGGCCCTGTCCCACGAAAGATCATCCGGGTACCGCAACACTTTTCCTCGAAAGATTCAATACTCCCTCGGGTAAGGCAAAGCTCAATCCTGTTGAGCATGTTGACCAGAAGGAGAGGGCCGATAATGAGTTCCCGTTTATACTGAACAGCGGCCGCATCCTTTACCAATACCACTCCGCTACCATGTCACGCCGCAACAAGGCATTGAACGATTTTGCCAATGAAGCCTATGTGCTGATGAACCCTTCTGACGCAGCTAAATTTGAATATCCTGAAGGCATTAAGGTAAGGCTGGTATCACGCAGGGGCGAGCTGGAGACCAGCCTTCGTATAAGCGATGAGGTGGCACCGGGCGAACTGTTTATGCCGTTCCATTACAGTGAATCTCCGGTCAACAAGCTTACCCGCGATGAGCTTGATCCTCATTCACGAATAGCTCCGTTCAAACTGTCTGCTTGCAGGGTAGAGACAGTGTGACCAGGGTTTTATTATACAATGACCACTCCCCGGAAGCATTGCGGCCAAAGTGAAAGATGCATCAGTTATCATGGTTTAAGTTAAAAAGAATTCATATTTTTCGGGCCGGATGAAAAATAAACTTTAATTAAAAAAGTTGTGATGGACAAGATTGTGATCCGGGATTTTTTAAAGGAAGTAGAATTGTTTCGTGAGCTTGAAGACTTTGAGTTTGAAGCACTTTGCGGGTTTACCAGTGAGAGTGTAATTGCCCGGGGCGACCTTCTTTTTCGGGAGAATACACCCCGTACCAATATTTTTGTGATATACAGCGGTGAAGTAGAGCTTTTTAAAACCACTCCCTTCGGAATGGAGAAGAGACTTACCTATTTCAGTCGCGGCGATTTTCTCGGAGAGGGGTCATGGGGAAGCAAGTCGCCGCACTCAACTTCGGCACGCGCTCTTGCTGATACCAGGGTACTTATTATAGAAAAGGATTTTTTCCTTGAGAACAGTTCAGCTGCATTGAAAATTTTCTCAAATATTGCACGGGTAATGTCCCGCAGGATGAGAAATGCCAACAACCGGATCATTGATGTCGGGGCACAATACGAGTCGGGGAGGACAAGGGAGGAGCATGATCTGCTGGGGGACAGGAATGTGCCTTTTGAGGTCTATTACGGGATCCAGACACTGAGGGGAATAGAGAATTTCAATATTAGCGGTATCACCCTAAATTTTTATCCGCTGCTTATCAACGGACTGGCGATGGTGAAGATGGCCGCGGCAAAGGCTAATCATGAACTGGGACTGCTTGACAAGTCGGTGTGCGACGCCATTGTGCGCACCTGCAACGAAATACAGAACGGTAAATTCCATAGCAATTTTGCAGTCGATATGATACAGGGCGGGGCGGGTACCTCTACAAATATGAATGCCAACGAGGTGATTGCAAACCGTGCGCTTGAGATACTGGGGCACGAAAGAGGCGAGTACCGGTACTGCCACCCGAACAATCATGTAAACCTTTCGCAGTCAACTAACGATGCATATCCTACCGCAGTTAAAATAGCCCTGATAAACAGTAACAAAACCCTTGTTATTGTTTTAAAGGAACTTATCTCTTCATTCAGGAAAAAAGGGGAGGAGTTCGCACATGTTATCAAGATGGGGAGAACACAGCTGCAGGATGCCGTGCCAATGACTCTTGGGCAGGCTTTTGAGGCTTATGCTACCACCCTTGATGAGGAGATCCTGAGACTTGAGGAGAATGCCAATCTATTGCTGGAGGTGAATATGGGAGCGACGGCAATAGGAACAGGTATAAATTCGGATCCTGAATATGCAGGCAAAGTGATAAAGCATTTGCAAAAAATCAGCGGACTTAAGATCGTAAATGCACACAACCTTGTTGAAGCTACTCAGGATACAGGATCATTTGTGATGTATTCATCGGCAATAAAAAGGACTGCTATAAAGCTGAGCAAAATATGCAATGATCTGAGACTCCTCTCTTCCGGTCCCCGAACAGGCTTTAATGAAATCAACCTGCCTCCGATGCAACCCGGATCATCTATAATGCCTGGTAAAGTGAATCCCGTAATACCTGAGGTGGTTAACCAGATAGCCTTCAAGGTAATTGGAAATGATCTCACTGTAAGTCTCTCGGCCGAAGCGGGACAGCTTGAGCTTAATGTAATGGAACCTGTCATTGTGCAGAGTATTTTTGAATCGGTTGAGATGCTCAAAAACGGCATGTTTACACTTAAAACAAGATGTATTGATGGCATTACCGCCAATGAGGAGAGGTGCAGGGAGCTTGTGCACAACAGCATTGGACTGGTTACAGCGCTGAACCCGGTTCTGGGATATGAAGTGTGTACAAAACTGGCCAGTGAAGCACTGGAGGACAACAGGGGGGTATATGACCTTGTGCTTGAGAAGAAGCTGCTTACCAGGGAGGAACTCGATACACTGCTGTTACCTGAGAATATGATAGCTCCTCAGAAAATGAAAAGGAAATAGCTGAAGGCTATTTCCTCTTATAACCACTTATGCCCTCTTTGCCTTTCTTATGCCCTCTTTGCCTTTCTTATGCCATCTTTGCTTTTCTTATGCCCTCTTATGACCGGGAAACGACAGGCAGATTTATCACCTGAAGATAATCTTAACTGTTTTTGATTCGTGATTTTCTGTTATTCTCAGAAGGTAGACTCCTTTGGCGGCATGCCTGAGATCTATGATTTCACTCAAAACCCCTGCCCCCTGGTATTCGCCGACAAAAACAAGGTTGCCTGAAATGCTTATAACTTCAAGGGTAACAGGGAAAGAGGTATGGCCTGAATACTCTACATTAATTAGTCCGTCGCCCGGATTGGGATAAACCTTCAGATTCCGGTTATCCTGACCAACCGGTTGAATTCCAACATGGATAAGGGTTACGGTGACCGAGGTATCGGCATTAATTACGCTGAATGCTCCAAATGTTTCAACATAATCGCCGGCCGTGACAGTATAATTGTATTCTCCTGATGGCAGCATTGTTTCAGCTTTGCCGTCTTCACCGGATATAATTGTTGCAATTTCAGTTTCACCAGACAGAATTGTTATTATGGCACCGGATATTGGCTCCTCACCGGTTGTTTCCACAATCACAGATACCTCATGCAGAACATGCTCAAAACCGGCTGTAAGGGTTACATTATTGCCGGGCATTTCAAATGTAAACGCGGCCTCTTCACTGACAACAGACTCACCAAGTGTCCATCCCGTAAACCGGTAGCCGGCGTTAGCCTCAGCAAGTATCTCGATTTCTGTTCCCGGGGCATAAGGCGCCTCATTGGTAAGATCAGAAACAACACCTCCCTCCTCAGGATCGCTTAAAAGGGTAAG